>JBBDSD010000201.1:0-7177 GCA_040905065.1 Trueperaceae bacterium
CGGGGACCATCGTTGCCGGCGACGATGCCGAGCCGGCCGACGTTGGGCGTCTCGGAGCGCCGTCCGGCCAGGACGGTGGCGAGCATGATCAGGACGTAGGCGCCGCCGCCGGCCACGGCCACGATCGCGCCGATGCCGATGCCGGTGTTCGCCAGGGTCATCAGGGTGGACGAGAGGCTCTCGACCGGAAGCGGCGACAGCGAGGTCGACACGTCGGCGGTGCGGCGGGCCGCGCCGAGCTTGCCGCTCGCCATCATCGAGAAGATCAGGATCAGCAGGCCGCTTCCGTACAGGTACGGCTGGATGCGCGCGAGCGGCAGCAGGGCGAGGTCGCGCTTCAGGATCAGCGGCACCACGTAGTACGAGAGGCCCATGAACGCCATGGTGGTCCCGAGCACCACGGTAGCGTGGAAGTGCCCGACGACGAACATGTTGTTGTGGATGAGCATGTTGAGTTGCATGGTGCCCATCAGCACGCCCGAGACGCCGGCGATGAAGCCGAAGCCGATGAACGACCACATCAGGGCGGCGAAGCCGGGCTCGCGCCACGGTCCGTTGCGGAGCCAGCCGAACAGACCGTTGGTGAAGCCGCGAGCACGTTGCGCGGTCTCGATCGCGGCCGGGACGCTGAACGCGTGGATGAGGCTGCCGAGCAGCGCGGCGTACATGAAGTAGCTGGTGTTGATGATGCGGGCGTGCATGCCGATGCCGGGATCGACCAGCAGGTGGTGCATCGATCCCATGTTGATCCCCAGCAGGTAGAGGACGAAGGCGAAGCGGCTGAGCCCCTCGTTCACGGGGCGGGCGCCGACGGTGAGGGCGGCCAGGGCGTACCAGGCGGCCACCATCGCCGCCAGGTTGATCTGCTGCGCGCCGTGCCCGAACCCCCAGAACAGCGAACGGTAGACGGCGGGATCGACGGTGATCCAGCCGAGCGACTGCAGAAGGGCGGGGACGTACGCCACCGCTCCGTGCAGCAGAGTCCAGATGGCGATGATCGCGGCGGTGAGGAGCGCGTACACGACCAGCGGCAGCGGTCCCGTCAGGACGCCCTCGCGTCGCGCGGTCCACACGTTGTAGACGAAGTGACAGGCGCCGCCGAGGGCGCCGACGGCGAACAGCAGGATGCCGGCGTACCAGATCGGGTGGTTCAGCAGCGGTGGGTAGGCGGTGAACATGTTGTCCGCCAGCCCGGCCAGATGCGCGACGGTGGCGACCACCGCGCCGACCAGCATCATGACCGTGTAGGTCCACGCGAAGCGCACGCCCTTGAGCCGGGCGTTGATCAGCACGGTGCTCCCGAACAGCAGCACCCCGATCTCGAAGAACACGATCCAGAACACCAGCATGACGGTGCCGTGGGTCGAGACGAAGCGGTAGTAGAGGTCGGGCGGCAGGAGCGAGACCGCTTCCCAGCGGGTGAGGGCGATGAGCAGGGCCAGGATCCCGCCGAAGGCGAGGAACGACACCGCAGCGACGGCGTGGGTGAGGACCAGGCGCTGGACCGGCGTGAAGACCGCGAATCCGGTGACGCGGCAGGTGCGGAACAGTTCGCTCAGCGGCGCGCCGACGGGTCTGGGGGCGTGCGTTGCGTCCACGATTCCTCCTTCAGTCGACGACGACGATGCGTCCGGTCATGAGGTGATGGCCGGCGCCGCAGTACTCGTTGCAGACCAGGCCGTACTCGCCCGGCTTCTCCGGCGTCAGGGTGACGACGTACACGTAGCCGGGCAACACCTGGAAGTTCAGGTTCGACGGTTGGATCGAGAGGCCGTGCTGCACGTCGAGCGACGAGAGGTAGATGCGGACGGTCTCCCCCGTCCGGATCCGCAGGATCGGATCGAAGCGGAAGGCGCGAGCGACCAAGTACGCCTCGCCGTCCTCGTTCGGGACCGCGATCGGGACGCCGGCCTCCTCGCCGACCCGGTGCTCCTCGACGTAGCGATCGGCGAGGGTCCGGAACTCGCTCGGTTCGATGCGGTACGACTCGATCGGGGTGGTCTGCGCGCCGTACGCCTGCCACACGTACATGAGCGCGAACAGGATCAGGCACCAGACCACGGCGAAGCCGAGCCAGGTACGTTCCTCGCGCCCGAGACGGGACAGGTAGGCGCGGGGTGGCGGGGTGAAGCTGCTCACGGCGCCTCCTCCGTCACGTGCACCGTCATGACCATGCCGGCCTGGTAGTGGCCGGTGGTGCTGCAATGGATCTCGTACGTTCGGGGCTCGTCGAAGGTCAGCTCGAACGTCTCGCCCGGACCAAAGTCGCCGCTGCCCTCGAAGGCGCGTTCCGGGTCGGGCGTGTCCGGCGTGCCGCTGGCGACCGCGTGGTCGAAGGCGTCGTCGTTGACCCAGCGGACGGTGGTGCCGGCCTCCACCTCGAGCTCCTCGGGGACGTACGCCATGTTCGCCATGAGCACGACCTCGAACGGCCCTCCCTCCTCCTCGTCGGCACCAACCCGATCGGCTCCGGCGGAGGCGCTTCCTACGATCGCGGCCGCCTCGGGGAAGGTGTCGAGGAAGCCGGGCAGGTGCTGGAGCTCCACCACGCTCCACACGGTGTAGAGAAGCGTCGGGAACACCACGCCGAGCACGATCAAGAAGCGCATGTCGTCGAGCATGCGTTGAAACCACGACAGGCGGGGGGATCGGTCGTCGTCTCGTTCCGGGGGCATGGGGACCGTCCTTTCGTGGGAAGCGAACCTGTTTGCTTAACTCGGACTTTCGCCTCGGAGTTTAAACCCGGACCCTCAGGTCGTCAATACGGGCCGGGCCGTGGCAACGTCGCATCGTTGACCGCACCAAACGACCCGGCGGCCGTAGCGTCGCGACAAGGAGGAACCTCATGCATGCGAACCGCACGACCAGGTGCGCCCGCTGGATCGTCGCCGCCCTAGCCATGGCCGTCGCCGCGGTCGCGTTGGCCCAACCCCGCGCGCTCACGCAGATCGGCGTGGACACCAGCCGCTCGTCCATCGACATCGACCAGATCGTCTCCGGCGGCCCGCCGCCGCAGGGCATCCCCGCGCTCGGATTCGCCGGCGACGTGCACGGCGCCGCCCAGGCGTCGCCCGATCCGCGCACCGTGAGCGCCGACTTCGCGTCGCAGTGGCTGGAGCCCCAAGAGCCGGTGATCCTGATCGAGCTGGAGGATGAAGCACGCATCTACCCGCTGCAGATCCTCACCTGGCACGAGATCGTCAACGACGTCGTCGGCGGCGTTCCGGTGGCGGTGACGTTCTGCCCGTTGTGCAACAGCGCGCTGGCGTTCGACCGCCGGGTCGAGGTGGACGGGGAGACCTCGACGCTCACCTTCGGCGTGTCGGGCACGCTGATCCACTCCAACATGCTGATGTTCGACGACACCCACCGCACCATCTGGGCGCAGTTGACCGGCGAAGCCGTGGCGGGCGAAGCGACCGGGGCACGCCTGACGCGCTACGCAGCGCCAATCGTGTCGTACGCCGACGCCCGCGAGGCACGACCGGACGCCGACGTGCTGTCGCGGGAGACGGGGTACGCCCGCTCGTACGGTCAGAATCCGTACCTCGGGTACGACCGGGCCGACTCGCCCGCCTTCCTGTTCCGCGGCGAAAGCGACGGTCGCCTGCCGCCGAAGGAGCGGGTGGTCACGTTCGAACGCGATGGAGATGCGGTCGCGTACCCGTTCACCACGCTCGAAGAGGTCCACGTCGTGAACGACGTCGTCGGAGGCACGCCGGTCGCGGTGGTCTGGCAGGCCGGTACCCGCAGCGCTCTGGACGGCGGCCGGATCGCGGACAGTCGCGACATCGGGGCGGCCAACGTGCTGATCCGGGAACGCGACGGGCGCACGGTGACGCTGGAGGCGGACGGTGACGGCTTCGTGGACGTCGACACCGGGGACCGCTACGACCTGTTCGGGCAGGAGAGCGGCAGCGACTTCCGGTTCGACGCGATCCCGCACGACAACACGCTCTGGTTCGCCTGGGCCGCGTTCAAGCCGGAGACCGAGATCCGTGGCCGCTGAGCTGGGCCCTGTCGCGGGGATCACGGCGCGACGCGCACGCGGCGACATCGAACGGAGAACGCCGCGAACCCCGCTGCGGGTCGTGTTCGACGCCGCCCTGTGCGGATCGCTGTGGCTAGCGCTGCTCTGGGGCGTGCTGGGGCGCGCCTGAACGGCGCCCGGATCCAGCTGCGAGTCGTGCTTGGCTCCGGACGGGGCGCGTGCTAAAGTGCGCGACGGTCGCACGGTGGCCGGTCGTCGGACGCGGGAGTAGCTCAGTTGGTAGAGCGTCAGCCTTCCAAGCTGAATGTCGCGAGTTCGAATCTCGTCTCCCGCTCCACCCTTTCCTCCGCCCACCGGTTCGCCCAGCGACGTGCCACCAGCAGCGCGTCGTGCGCGCCGCGTTCCGCTCGCACGGCGGTCGGCTCGCAGCAGGAAGGCACCGTGCGGAACGGACCCGGGCAGGCACCAGTAGCTCAGGGGATAGAGCAGCCGCCTTCTAAGCGGTAGGTCGAGGGTTCGAATCCTTCCTGGTGCACCAGCTCCACCGGCACGCCGCTGCCCGTCGCGCGCCCCGAGCCTCGGCGTACGCGCCGACACGGCCGACCGGAACGGAGATCCTATGCCGCACGCATGCGCCCACCGCCGCCCCGCCCCTCCGCGTCGCCCCGTGTGGGTCACCGGAACGATGCGCGTCGGCTCCGGCCGCTTCGCCGACGCCGTGCTCACGGCCGTTCTGATCGCCGCGGCGTTCGCGCCGGTCGCCTTCGCGCAATCCGCCGATGCGCAGACCGCCGTCGACGAAGGCCGCTTCGCCGACGCGGTCGAACGGTACGAGCGCCTCCTGGACGCCGATCCGGACGACGTGGCGATCTTGACCCTACTGGCACGGACGCAGGTGTACTGGGCCGACGACCTGCCCGACGCCGACGAGGACGTCAAGCGTGACCTGTACGACGCCGCGGTCGAGCACGCCGAGCGCGCCACCGAGTTGGCGCCCGACGATCCCGACGCGGTCTTCGAGGTCGCCCGGTCGCTGGGGCGCACCGCGCAGTATCGGGGCGTGTTCCAGTCGCTGAACCTGGCTGGTTGGGTATCCGACGCCCTGGAGCGGACGCTGGAGCTGGATCCCGACCACGCCTCGGCCTGGCATGCGCTCGCGCTGTACCACCACGAGGTGCCGTGGATCGCTGGAGGGCGGGCCGGCGAGATCGATCCCGCCTTCGAACGCGCCATCGAGCTGGAACCGAACGTGATCTTCCACCGTGTGTCGTACGCCGAGGTGCTGCTCGATCGCGATCGTCCGGAGGAAGCCGCCGCGCAGTTGGAAGCCGCCCTGGCGCTCGAACCGACGACCTACCTGGAACGGCGCGAGCACGAGGAAGCACGAGCGTTGCACGACGCCCTGCCCTGACGCCCTTTCCTCACGCCGGCGTCCGATCGCGAGCGGCAACGTTCCTTCCGCCCGAGGCGCTGCGGAAGCCGACGCCCGGCCAGCTGCTCGATCACGATCCCGTGACGGACGTTCGGCTCTCGGTCGAACGGCTGCCCGTCCAACGATCGCGATCGTTGGCGTCGCCGGGGCGCTTGCAACGCCGGTCGCGTCTGGTAGACTCGCGAACGCGCTACGCGGTGGGTGTAGCTCAGGGGTTAGAGCACCGGATTGTGGTTCCGGGGGCCGTGGGTTCAATTCCCATCACCCACCCCACACGTTTTCTTGCCCGGACGGGCCACGGGACGCCAAGGCGGCGCGCAACGCACGACCGTCCCTCGCTACCGTCGCAGGCCCATCCGCCGAGAAGACCGACGGACGCGCTGCGTGCGAGGATGGCGGAATTGGTAGACGCGCCAGACTTAGGATCTGGTGGCTTAGTCCGTGCGGGTTCGAGCCCCGCTCCTCGCACCAACGATCGGCAAGCTCGCGCTTGCCGATTCTTCTTGCGAGCCGTGCGGCCGCCAGGCGGACCCCACGACGAAAGGACGCCCCATGGAAAGCACCCTCAAGGACAAGCAACCGGCCAAGGCCACGGTCGAGGTGACACTGGACGCCGGCAAGGTCGACGCCGCCTTCGACGCGATCCTGCGCGAGTACGCCCGCCAGGTCCGCATCCCCGGCTTCCGCCCCGGCAAAGCGCCACGAGGGGTGATGATCCGCCGCATCGGCGAGGACACGCTCGCCCACGAAGTGCGCGAGGCGCTGATCGACCAGGCCTACCCCGACGTGGTCCGCGAGCACGAGCTGCAGCCGCTGCACGCGCACGTGCACGGCGAGCATCCGGAGCAGGGGGCTCCGTTCCACTTCGAACTGCACTTGGACCTCTACCCCGAGTTCTCGCTGCCCGACCTGGACCAGGTCGTGCTGGACACGGAAGAGTCGCCGGTCACCGAAGAGGCGATCTCGGAGACCGTCGCCAACCTGCAGCGCGAGCACGCCACGCTGGTGCCGGTCGAGCGTCCGGTCGAGGCGAGCGACCAGGTGATGATCGAAACGGTCGGCGAGGACGACGCGCCCCGCGAGGACGGCAGCGTGATGCCGGTCGACATGGAGACGGTCGGCGACGAGATCGCCGAGCAGCTCCTGAACCACGCCATCGGCGACGTGGCCGAACTGACCCTCGAAGATCCCTCCAAGGCGGGCGAGGACGGTACGCCGGGCACGACCACCATGCGCGTCCGGATCCAGGACGTCAAGGCGAAGGAGAAGCCGGAGGCGGACGACGCGTTCGCGACCACGCTCGGGTTCGGGTCGTGGGACGAGGTGGTGCAGGCGATCCGCGAGAGCCACGTCAGCCAAGCGCGCCAGAAGGCCGACGAGGAACGCCGCGAGGAGTTCGTCGACAAGCTGCTCGAAACGAGCGACGTGCCGGTGCCCGATCACCCGCTGAACCGGCGCAAGGCCTCCCTGCTCGAGAACCTGGCGGGCGACCTGAAGAAGCAGGGCATCGAGATGCAGACCTACCTGGAGAACCTCGAGAGCGAAGGCAAGCGCGAGTCGTTCGAGGAGGAGCTGCAACGTAGCGCCGAACGGAGCGTCAAGCGCGACCTGGTGCTCGAGAAGCTGCTGGAGGCCCACCCGGCCGAGGTGAGCGACGAGGAGTTCGACCAAGCGCTCGCGCATTTGGCGTCGCGAGAGCGGACCACGCCGGACGCGTTCCGAAAGGAGCGCGGCGACGAGTGGCTGGCCAACTA
>JBBDSD010000202.1:0-7123 GCA_040905065.1 Trueperaceae bacterium
CCCTGCCGGATCGCCGACCCGTTCGGCGCGCTCCAGGGCGCGCGCGGCCAGACCCTCGGCGCGCCCCGGGTTGCGCCAGCGCAGATGCGCCCGCGCCAGGCCCGCCAGCGGCGCCACGGAGACGGCCTCGCTGCCGGCGAACTCCGAGAGTCCGCGCGCCCGGCCGAACGCGGCGATCGCCTCGTCCGCCCGGTCGCTGCCGTGCCGGTCGGCCAGAGCGAGCTCGCCCAACAGGCAGGCGGCGGCCAGCGCGAGAGGACCGTCGCGCTCGCTCCGGCCCACCGATTCGGCGGCGGCCGCCAGGCGCTCCGCGAACTCCGCGTCGCCGGGCGCGTCGCGGTACGCGAACAGGTTGGCGCGCTGCAACGTCAGGTACCCGTCGGTCGCGTCCGGATCGTCGTCCGCCGCCTCGGCGCAGCGCAGGGTGCGGGCGGCTCGGGGGATCGCCCCGACGAACAGAAGCATCTGTCCGGCGCGGGCGCGCGACCGGGACCCGACCTCCCCGTCCGGCCCGTCCGGCCCGTCCGAATCGTGCAGGGCCAGGCGGCCCTCCAGCCAGGCGGCGGCAGCGTCCGGATCCTCGGCCCAACGCTCGCGGGCCTGGACCAAAAGCCGCTCCTCGTCCACGGTCACCTCCCGACGCGGAGGCGGGCGACGTAGAAGCCGTCGGTGCCGTCGCGCGGCAGCAGGAACGCACCGGCACCGGCGCGGAGGTGCGGGAGGGGCGGGGTCCACGCCTCGGCGTACAGCCGCGGATGACGGTCCAGCGCGGCGTCGACGCGCCGGGGACCCTCCTCGTTCGTGAGGGCGCAGACGGCGTACACCAGGCGGCCGCCCGGCGCCGTGAGCGCCACCGCCGCGTCCAGCAAGCGGTCCTGCAGCTCCGTCAGGCTGGTCACGTCGTCCGGCCCCAGGCGCAACGCGATCTCCGGGTGCGCGCGCAAGGTGCCCGTTCCGCTGCAGGGCGCGTCCAGCAGCACGTACGGGGCGGGAGGCAGGTCGTCCGGCGCGGTGTTCGGTACGGCGCGCAGGTCGGCCTGCCTGTGTCGGACGCGCACGCCCAGGCGCGCGAGGTTGCGCTGCGCTTCGGCGATCTTGGCGGCGTCGATCTCGACGGCGGTGACGTCCGCACCTCGTGATGCTAGGCCGGCCGCCTTGATGCCGCGTCCGCTGCACAGGTCCAGCACGCGCACGGTCCCGCTTCGCGACGTCTCGCTTCCCAACGTCCCGTTCCCGACGGTCCCGTTCTGCGCGGCCTCCGGTGCCAGCGCTTGGATCACCGCCTGCGAGGCGGGGTTCTGAGGCTGCACCGCGCCGCTTCGGAAAGCGGCGAGCGTCCCGAGGGGACGGGGCGAGCGGACCCGCAGCGTACGGGGCACCGGTCCCGGGGCGACCTCGCACCCGTCCGCCCGGAGCCGGTCGGCGGCGTCGTCAGCGTAGGTCGTGAGCCAAAGGGGTGCGGGGGCACGCATGGCGGCCGCGGCGGCGTGCGCTGCGTCGCCCAGAGCCGCATGGATCCGCTCCCAGAGCCAGGTAGGCAGCGATGCGCGGACGGCGTCGTCGGGAGCCTCGGGCGGTGCGACGCGGCGCAGCACGGCGTTGGTCAGGCCGGTCAGGCCGGACGCGTGGCGCCCGACCTCGTGCACCCAGGCGTCGACGGCGGCGTGGGGCGGCGTGCCCCGGAGCAGCTTCTCGTACGTTCCGAGCCGCAGCGCCTCGCGCACCTCGTCGGGGAGGGCGCCGGGGTCGCGCAGGCGCGGGGCCAGCGCGGCGTCGATCCAGATGCGGTGGCGCAGCGACCCGTACACCAGATCGGTGACGAACGATCGGTCGCTGGGGGAGAGGTCGGCGCCGTCGAGGGCACGCGACAGTTCCGGCACGACGAACGCGCCGCGCGAGGCGCGGCGCGTCGTTCTCAGCGTGAGGGAGCGTGCGTCGGTCGGCGCCCCGTCGGTCGGACGGCGGCCGCGGGACCGCGGTGCCGCGGTGCGGGCCACGAACCGGGGCTCAGTCGCCCCCGCGGGCGGCCATGATGAAGTAGAGCAGGTACATGACGCTGCCCGCCGCGGCGGCGACGTAGGTGAGCGCGGCGGCGTTGAGGACGCTGCGCGAACCGCCGGCGTCCTGCTGGGTAACGATGCCGAGCTCCTGCATCTCGTTCAGGGCGCGCTTGGAGGCGTCGAACTCTACCGGGAGGGTGACCAGCTGGAACAGCACGGCGGCGCCGAACAGCACGATGCCGGCCTGCAGCAGCCCGAACGAGCCGAGCATCAGGCCGAAGATCGCCAGGTAGGGACCGAAATTGCCGCCGATCTGCGCGACGGGAGCCAGAGCGGAGCGCCACTGGAGGGGTGCGTAGGCGTTGGCGTGCTGCAGGGCGTGGCCGACCTCGTGCGCGGCGACGGCCATGGCGGCCACGCTGGCGCGCCCGTAGTTCGGTTCGGACAGGCGAATCACCTTCTTGGTGGGATCGTAGTGGTCGGTGAGTTGGCCTTTGACCGGCTCGATCTGAACGTCGCCACCGAGACCGTGCTTGCGCAGGATCTCGTCGGCCACTTCGCGGCCGGTCAGTCCGGACGCGTTGGCGCGCTTGCTCCAGGTTCCGAACGTCGAGCGCAGGTACATCTGCGCACCGAACGTCATTACCATCATCAGGATGAAGATGCCGAGCATGATGTCGCGGGTTCCTCCTCGGTAGGGGGGTCGTGGTGCGGGCGTCGCTGTCGGGCAGCGTCGTCGGGAGACGTGGGCCGCTCCGATTTCTTAGGGTACCGCAGCCGCCACGGCGTAGCGTAGTCAGATGTCTTGAGCGAACGATGAGGGTGCAGGGGGCTCGACCTCGACCTTGCCGGTGGCCCGCGCCAGGAACCGGAGCGCGGTCCGTTCCTGATCGTGCAGTTCGAGCGTCACGAACGACGGCACCACCGTCAGATCCATGCCCTCGTCGCTGACGTACCCGCGAGCGATCGCCAGCGCCTTGACGGCCTGGTTCACCGCCTGGGGGCCGATCGCCTGCAGCTCGACGCGCCCCTCGCTGCGCAGCAGCGCCGCGATCGCGCCTGCGACGGCGTTCGGCTTCGAGGTTCCGGACACGCGGAGGACTTCGATGGCGACCACCCCTTCGAGGCGAGCCGTTTGGTGAGCGGCACCGTCGCCGACCGGGCGCGAACGTCCCACGGTCGCGCCGAGCACGCGTTGACACGCACCTTAGCACCCGTTATGCTCCGGGCTCAGTGACCGACGTCCCGCACGACGCATCCCCACTGGCGACCGCGCACCTCGTTCTCGATCGGAACGTGTCCGATCCGAACGTGCCCGATCGAAACGGTGCGTCCGTGCTTCGTCGCGACGTCGTCGTAGGACTACCTTGGAGGGGTGCGCTCGGCTAGCCGTCGTCGACGAAGATCCGTACGAGGCCCGCACCCCGCCCCCGCGCCCCGCCGATGTTCCGTTCGGTGGGGTGCCTTCGTTCCCCGCCCCTCACGCCCGCCCGTCCCGCCGCCTCGACCCTGCCCGGAGGAACTCATGAACGGTGCCAACGTCCTGCTGCACGCGCTCGAACGTCAGGGGGTCGAGATCGTGTTCGGCCACCCAGGCGGCGCGATCATGCCCGTCTACGACGCGCTCTACGACGCCAACATCCGTCACGTGCTGGTCCGGCACGAACAGGCGGGTGCCCACGCCGCCGACGCCTTCTACCGCGCCTCCGGCCGACCGGGCGTGGTCTTCGCGACCAGCGGACCCGGCGCGACCAACCTGGTGACCGGCCTGGCGACGGCGATGATGGACTCCAGCGCCGTGGTGGCGATCACCGGCAACGTGCCCACCGCCCTGATCGGGACCGACGCCTTCCAAGAGGCGGACGTGTACGGCATCACCGGCCCGATCACCAAGCACAACTACCTGGTGAAGGACCTGAACGACCTGCCGCGCGTGGTGGCCGAAGCGTTCCACATCGCCTCGACCGGGCGTCCCGGCCCGGTCCTGATCGACATCCCCAAGGACGTGCAGACCGCCACCTTCGAAGGCAGCGAGCGGGACTTCGACGTCACCATCGACCTGCCCGGCTACCGTCCCACCGTGGTCGGGCACGCCGGCCAGATCCGCAAGGCAGCGCAAGCGATCCGGGCAGCGGAGCGCCCGATCCTGATGGTCGGCGGGGGCGGCCAGGTGGCGTCCGAGCAGGTGATGGCGTTCGCCGAGCGGACCAACCTGCCGGTCATCACCACCCTGATGGGCATCGGAGCGTACCCGGCGGGCGCGCCGCAGGCGCTGGGCATGCCCGGCATGCACGGCACCGTCACCGCCAACCGGGCGATCACCCACTGCGACCTGATCGTCGGTGCCGGCCTGCGCTTCGACGATCGCGTCACCGGCAAGATCAGCCGTTTCGCGCCCAACGCGACGGTGGTCCACATCGACATCGATCCGGCCGAGATCAGCAAGCTGGTCAAGGCGCACGTGCCGGTGGTCGGCGACCTGCGCGACGTGCTGCCGCGGTTGGGCGATCAGCTGGAGCGGCTGGAGCTCGACGATTGGTGGGGGACCTTGAGCGAGTGGAAGGGCCGTTACCCGGAGCGGTACGCCACCGAGAAGCCGCTGGTCAGCCAGGAGGTGATCGAGCTGCTGCGCGAGGCGACCGGCGGCGACTGCGTGGTCACCACCGAGGTCGGTCAGCACCAGATGTTCGCGGCGCGTCTGTTCCCGACCAGCAAGCCGCGGACCTGGATCAGTTCCGGCGGACTGGGCACCATGGGCTTCGGTCTGCCGGCCGCCATCGGCGCTTCCTTCGCTCGGCCGGGCGAGACGGTGGTTTGCGTCGCCGGCGACGGATCGATCCAGATGAACATCCAGGAACTGGCCACCATCGCCAAGAATCGCCTGCCGATCATCATCGCCATCGCCAACAACGGCGTGCTCGGCATGGTGCGGCAGTGGCAGGAGCTGTTCCACGCCCAGCGCTACAGCGAGATCTTCCTGGCCGACTCGAACCCGGACTTCGCCAAGCTGGCCGAGGCGTACGGGATCGAGGGGCACAACGTGTTCGACCGCGAGACCGCCCGCCGCCTGGTGCCCGAGGTACTGGCCCGCGGCGGCCCGGCCCTGCTGAACTTCGTGGTGTACGAGGCGGAGAAGGTGTACCCGATGGTGCCGTCCGGCGCCGGCGTGGACGAGATGCTGATCGGCGATCAGGAGCCGGACGAGCAGCCCGAACCGGCCGGAGCGAAGGCGTGAGCGTCCGCAAGCACGTGGTCTCCGTCACCGTGCGCGACCAGCCGGGCGTGCTGGTCCGCATCGCCGGCCTGTTCGCACGACGCGGCTACAACATCGAGTCGCTCTCGGTGGCCCGCTCCGAGACGCCCGGACTGAGCCGGACCACCTTCGTGGTGGCCGGCGACACCGCCACCATCGAGCAGGTGCAGAAGCAGCTGCAGAAGCTGATCGACGTGATCAAGGTGGTCGATCACACCGAGACGAAGTTCGTGGACCGCGAACTGATGCTGGTCAAGGTCGCGGTCCGCCAACCCGAGGACCGGGTCGAGATCCGCCAGATCGCGCAGGACTTCCGGGCCCGCATCGTCGACGTCGATCGGCGCGCCCTCACCTTCGAGGTGACCGGCGACGAAGGCAAGATGAGCGCCTTCCTCGAACAGATGCGCGACTTCGGCATCATCGAGACCATCCGTACCGGACGCGTGGCCCTGCCACGCAGCGCCGACGCCGTTCCGTCCCCCGCCGTGCGCGCCAACGTGGCGTGACGCACCCCACTAGGAGACCCTCGAACATGGCCACCATCTACTACGAAGACGACGCGAACCTGCAGCTCCTCTCCGGCAAGACGATCGCCGTGCTCGGTTACGGCTCCCAGGGGCACGCGCACGCCCTGAACGCGAAGGAGTCCGGCATGGACGTGGTGGTCGGCCTGCGCGAGGGATCGTCCTCGTGGGCCGACGCCGAAGCGGCCGGTCTGCGCGTGACGACCACCGCCGAAGCGGCCCGCGAGGGCGACCTGGTGATGGTGCTCTTGCCGGACGAGATCCAGGGGGCCGTGTTCCGCGACGCGATCGCGCCGGGCCTGCGCGACGGCGACATGCTGCTGTTCGCGCACGGGTTCAACGTGCACTTCCATCAGGTCCAGGCTCCGGCCGGGGTCGACGTGGCGATGGTTGCGCCCAAGGGACCCGGCCACCTGGTGCGCCGCGTGTACCAGGAGGGGGCCGGGGTGCCGTGCCTGCTGGCGATCCACCAGGACGCCAGCGGCGAGGCGCACGGGCGTGGCCTGGCGTACGCGAAGGCGATCGGGGGAACCCGCGGCGGGGTGCTGGCCACCTCGTTCCAGGAGGAGACCGAGACCGACCTGTTCGGGGAGCAGGCGGTGCTGTGCGGCGGCGTCACGTCGCTGATGGAGGCCGGCTTCGAGACGCTGGTCGAGGCCGGCTACCAGCCGGAAATCGCCTACTTCGAGTGCGTGCACGAGATGAAGCTGATCGTCGACCTGATCTACGAGGGCGGCTTCGAGAAGATGCGCCACTCGATCAGCAACACCGCCGAGTACGGCGACTACCGGACCGGACCGCGCATCGTCACCGACGAGACGCGTGCCGAGATGCGCCGCATCCTGCGCGAGATCCGCAACGGCGAGTTCGCCCGCGAGTTCCTGCTGGAGAACCAAGTGGGCCAGCCGCGCCTGCTGGCACAACGCACGGCCACCGGCGCCACGCAGGTGTCCGAGGTCGGCCGGCGGCTTCGCAAGATGATGGCGTTCATCGACTCGTGAGGGGTGCGTCGGTGGTCGCTCCCCCCGCCCGCGTGGCGGTCGCCGCACCGTACGGGGCGTTGGCGCTCGCGGCGCGACTAGCGGGGCTCGGGACCTCGACCGCCTGAACGTACCCCCGCTCCCTCCGCGAAGGAGACCGCCATGGCCCGGATCAAGATCTTCGACACCACCCTGCGCGACGGCGAACAGTCGCCCGGCGTATCGCTCAACACCCGCGAAAAGCGCGAGATCGCGCGGCAGCTGGCCCGGCTCGGGGTCGACGTGATCGAGGCCGGCTTCCCGATCGCCTCGGAGGGCGACTTCCAGGCCGTGCGCGAGATGGCGCAAGCCAGTTAGGAGGAGAAC
>JBBDSD010000203.1:0-395 GCA_040905065.1 Trueperaceae bacterium
AGGTACACGCCCAGGCCGATGGGCCCCGTCCACCAGGTGGCCAGCAGTTCCAGGCGCGGCACACGACCGTAGAAGCGCGCGTCGCGGAAGATCCACACGCCGGCGAACAGATCCAGCGCCAGCATGTGCATCCACGCGGCCAGGAAGCCCCACGGCGAGGCGAACGCGGAGGCCAGCGCCGCGGCGTCCAGCGAAGCGGGCGCGGGCCCGGTGAAGATCGCGCTCAGCAGCAGCGCCAGGTACGCCGCCGCCAGCACCACGAACGGCCACGGCGACGTCACCATCCGGAGCGTGGCGCGGCTGGAGGGGAAGAGCAGCATCGAGAGCCACCACGGCAGGGTGGCGACGTTGATCAGGCCGAAGACGGTCTCCATGGCGGGACTCCTGGGGGGGGG
>JBBDSD010000203.1:405-7090 GCA_040905065.1 Trueperaceae bacterium
GCGACGAGCCGCCAGGGCGTGCGGAACGGTCCCGCACGGAACGAGGTGGATAGGAACGGTGGCGCGAAGAACGGTGGCGCGACGAACGGTGGCGCGACGAGCGCTCCCGTGCGACGTTCAGGCGTCGGTGTCCAACCAGATCGTGACCGGACCTTCGTTGACCAGGTCGACCTGCATCGTGGCCTGGAACGTCCCGTGTGCGATCGTGACACCGTGGTCGGCCAGCGCCTCGGCGAACGTGCGCACCAGCCGATCGGCGGTCTCGGGCGGGGCGGCCTCGCCGAAGCCGGGGCGGTTGCCGCGCCGCGTGTCGGCGTAGAGCGTGAACTGCGGAACGATCAAGGCGGCACCGTCCACGTCGGTCAACGAACGGTTCATGCGGCCGTCCTCGTCCTCGAACACGCGCAGCTTGGCGACCTTGCGCGCCAGCGTCTGGGCCTGCTCCGGTCCGTCGTGCCGACCGACGCCGAGCAGCACCACCAACCCTGGCCCGATGCGACCGACCACCTCGCCGTCCACGCGCACCTCGGCCGCGCTGGTGCGTTGCAGCAGGGCCCGCATCAGTTCGGTCCGTCGGCGTCGTGCATCGGCAGGGCGGTCCGGTCCGCATCCGCGTCTCCGGCGTCCTCGTCGCCGGCCTCGTGGGCCGTGATCGCGTCCAGGCCGCCGCGGATCGTGCGGAGCGCTCCGTCCAGGGAGGCGCGCTCGGTCTCGTCCAGGTTGCCGCGCGTCTTCTCGTGCAGCATCGCGAGCAGCGCCAGGCTCCGTTCCGCGGTACGGCGCGATCGGACGCCGGCCCGGTCCAGATGCCGGCCCATGGGACTGTGCTCTTCGCCCAGCGAGGCTTGCGCCGAGGCGAGCACGGAGTGCACCAGACCGATGAAGCGTGGATCGGCCATCAGAACAGGCCTCGCTGCTCGGCGGTGTCGATCACGACGGCGCCGGATCGCTCGGGCGCACGGGCGAGTTCGGTGGTCAGACGCTGCATCGCCTCCCACGTCTGCCACTTCGGGCCGCCCCGTTCGCGGCTGGGGTTCCGGAGCAGGTAGGCCGGATGGTAGATCGGCATCAGACGGATGCCGTGCCAGTCGTGCCAGGTGCCGTGCAGGCGGGTGATGCCTTCCTTGGTGTCCAGGAACCACTGGGTGGGCACGTTGCCGAGCGTCACGATCGCCTTCGGGCCGATCAGGCGGATCTGCTGGAACAGCACGTCGGCGCTGGCAGCGATCTCGGCGGGCGTCGGGTTGCGGTTGCCTGGTGGACGCCGCTTGGCGAGGTTGGTGATGTACACCTCCGACCGGTCCAGCTGGACGCTGACGAGGATCTTGTCCAGCAACTGCCCGGCCCGACCGACGAACGGGCGTCCGCTCAGGTCTTCGTCTTCGCCCGGCGCCTCGCCAACGATCATCAGGTCGGCGCGGTCGGGCCCTTCGCCGAACACCAACGTGTCGGACAGGTCGGCCAAGGCGGCGGGCTTGCGGGCGGCGATCCGTTCCAGCTCGGCCAACGTCATGCGGCGTGTTGTACCACGGCGGTCGCGCCCCTCCGGGTCCTCGATCGGTGAACGGTCAGGCGGAGCGGAGCGGCGCCCGCAGGCTGCGTACCGTGCGCCGGATCTTCGGCTCCAGACCGATCATCAAAAAAAAGTTCTCGAGCGCGTTTTCGCGCCCTTTCACGTCGGCGTGCGTCTCGGGCGCGGTGCCGGTGACGAACGGCAGGCCCTTGTACAGCTCGAGCGCGGAGCGCGTGACCTCCTCCGGGGTGCCGCCTTCAGCGACGCCTGCGAGGTGGGCGTACACTTCGCGGCGCGCCTCGGCGTGCTGCCGAAAGGCGTCGGGATGCTCGGCCAGGTCGGCGCGGACCAGGTCCTGCTTGGCGATGCGCCGATAGTGCTTGAGGCCGCGTACGATCTCGTCGTTGCTGAGAACCACCTTCAGGTCGGTCGGCACGCCGTTGTCGCTCATGCACGCTCCTTCGCTCGCTGCAGATGGGGTGGATGCGTCGCGACCGTCGCGCTCATGCGCGCAACGGTCTTCCGGGCGGCGGGGGAGGGGCGTCGTCGTCGCGCAGCAGCAGGTCGCCTGCCTCGTCGCGCAAGGCGGCGATCTCGTCCGCTTCGCTGCGGAATCCGCAGGCGGGGCACTCGATCTCGTCGAAGCCCTCCTCGAAGCGCCACCGGATGGTGCCCTCGTCGCCGCATTCGGGGCACGCATCGCCTTCGTGACTGCCTTCGGCGTCGAACAACGGTCGCCTCCCTTCGCGGTCCGGACCGTACCCCTACGCTAGCCGACCGAAGGCGGTTTCGTCGTGGGTTCGAGCACGCCGTCGGCCCGATCGCGGGAGGCCCGCTGCAGCAGGTCGCGGGCGGCACGGACCGCCGTCTCGCCGTCGTGGCCCGCCAGCATGCGAGCCAGTTCCTGCTCGCGCTCGGCTCCGTCGATGCGGACCACGGTGCTGACGGTCCGGCCGTCCTCGCTCCGCTTGCCGACGCGGAACTGCCGGTCGGCGAAGGCGGCCACCTGCGCGAGGTGCGTCACCACCAGCACTTGGTGGCGCTGCCCCAGCTCGGCCAGGAGTTCGCCGACGGCAACCGCCGCGCGACCGCCGACGCCGGCGTCGACCTCGTCGAACACCAGCGTGCCGCGGTCGCTGCCGGTCACCAGCCAGAGGGCCAGCATCACCCGCGACAGCTCGCCACCCGACGCCGCCTGCGTCAGGGGCGCGCCCGGTTCGCCCGGGTTGGCGGCCAGATCGAAGGCCACGCGCTCGGTGCCGTGCGGTCCAGGTTCGACCGGATCGAGGCGCACCGTGAGGCGCGCCCCGGAAAGGGCGAGGCGTTCCAGCAGGGGCGTGACGTCGAGAGCCAGCGCATCGCCGGCCCGCCTGCGACCGTCGCGCACCACCGCGGCGTGGGTCCGCAGGTCGGCGTCCAGCTGCTCGATGCGGGCCTCGAGCTCCGCGATCGCGTCGTCGTCGTGCTGCAAGGCGTCCCGCTCCGCCGCGAGCCGGGCGCGGAAGTCCAGCACCTCGGTGCTGCCGTCGCCGTACTTGGCGAACAGGCGCTGCAGTGACGTCAGCCGTCGCTCGGTAGCGTCCAGCCGGGCCGGGTCGGCGTCGAAGTCGTCGAGGAATCGGCGCAGTTCGTCCGCTACCGCTTGCGCGCCCTGCGTCGCCTCGCGCAGGTCGCGCGCCAGGGCGCCCAGGTGTGGATCGAAGCGGGCGGCACCGGCCAGCTCGCGGCGGGCGGCGGACAGCGCGGTCAACGCCGCCTCGTCGTCGTCCAACGACGCCAAGGAGGCCGCCACGCCGCTCGAGATGCGGTCGGCGTGCCGAAGCCGGTCCGCTTCGGTGGCCAGGGCGTCCTCCTCATTCGCGCGAAGCTCAGCGGCGTCGATCTCCTCGATCTGGACCGTGGCCAGATCGCGCCGGCGGTTCCGTTCGCGGGTGGAAGCCCGCAACGCCTCCAGGCGCCCTACGTCGCGGCGGCGCTCCGCGAACGCGGTGCGGTAGGCGCGCAGGGCGTCGGCCGCCTCGTCGAGCAGGAGTCGGTCCAACGCCTCGCGCTGCGCCCTGGCCGACAGCAGCGCCTGATGCGCGTGCTGGGCGAACACCGCGATGCGGCCTCCGGTCGCGTCGGCCAACTCGGCGACCGTCACCAACTCGCCGTCCAGGCGGGCGTGATGCCGCCCCTCGGCCGCCAAGGTGCGCGACGCCGACGTGGGTCCACTTGCAAACTCGGCCTGCACCAGCGCGCGCTCGGCGCCGTGCCGGACCAGCGAGGCATCGGCGCGACCCCCGGCGAGCAGCTGCAGCGCATCGACCAGGAGCGACTTTCCGGTTCCGGTCTCGCCGCTGAACGCGTTGAGCCCCGGACCCGGTTCGATCCGGACCGCGTCGACCAGCACGAAGTCGCGGAGCTCGAGGGCGCGAAGCACGACCTCAGGATAGTCCAGTCGAGCCGGTCGTGCGCGGCCTCGCCCGGCAGGCGCCGATCGGGCTCCGGCTCAGACCGGGTCCAGCGCGTTGCGCGCGAACTCGCGCGCCACCGCCTCCAGGACTTGCGTCTCGGCAGCGGCCAGGTCGGCTCCGTGCAGCTTGGCGCCGGCGGCGGCCACGTGCCCGCCGCCCCCCAGGTCGAGGCAGATGCGTTGCGCCGAGATCGGCGCCCGGGCGCGGACGCTGAGCTTCACGCCGTCCTCCGCCTCCTTCAGCAGCACCGCCACCACGCTCCCCTCGGCGTAGCGGATCAGGCCCACGAAGTCGTCGCCGTCGCCAGCGTCCTTGCCCACCTCCTCCTGCATCGCGAGCGTCCGGTGCGCCAGTGCTACCCGGCCGTCCAGTGGGAAGCGGACGGTGTTCATCACCAGGCCCAGCATCCGGAAGTAGCCGGGCGGTCGGGACTGGAGCCGGTCGGTGAGCTCGGCGTAGTCGACGCCCGCGTCGATCAGGTCGCCGGCGCACGACAGCACGGCGCCGTCGGTGTTTCCGAACCGCAACAGGCCGGTGTCCGACAGGAGGCCGGTCAGGCACGGCGTGGCCAGGTCCGCGGACCAGGCGACCGGCAGCGCGTCGATCAGGTCCTTGACGATCTGCGCGGTGGCGGCTGCCTCCGGTTGCACCAGCACCAGGTCGCCGAAGCGGTCGTTGGTGCCGTGATGATCCACGTTGATGCGGTAGGAGGCGCCGTCCAGGGGAGCGCCGGCGACGCGGGCGGCTTCGCCGACGTCGAGCACCACCAACAGCGTGTCGTTGGGAAGCGTCGCGAGGGCGGGCGAGAGATCGTCGTCTCGCAGCAGGAACCGCAGGTAGGCGGGCGGATCCTCGATCGGCACGATCGTGCGTCCCCCCAGCGCCCGTACGGCGCGCGACAGCGCCAGCGCGCTTCCCAGCGCGTCGCCGTCCGGATCCTGGTGAGCGACCACGACCACGGCGCCGTTCCAGGTCGCGAGTCGCTCGGCGATGCGCACGATCTTGCCGTGGTAGTCGGAATCGCCCCGGTTGTCGGTCGGTTCGGTTCGGCTCGGTTCGGTTCGGTCCGGCTCGGCCTGGTTCGGCGCGGCCCGAGCCGGAACGGGCTGCGTCGGTGTGGACTCGGTTCGGTCCGGTCGGTCGTCGGAAGGGGACGTCATGCTGGTAGCGTACCGCTGCGAGTGGCGTCCGCGAACCGCAGGTGACCGTGAGCGCACGCTGCGTCACGGATCCGGGAGCGGATCCGGTCCATACTGGCGACATGTCGACATCGGAACCAGGGACCGAAGGCGGCGAGCGCCACCCTCAGTCGTCTTCCGGCGACGACGCCGGGCGCGAGGCGGCCGTGCCACTCGGGCGCGCTGGCCGGACGTCGGTCACGCCGAGCCTGCGCACGGTCGAGACCGAGTCGCAGCTTCCCGCTCCGGTGGCGTCCGTTCCGAAGCGGCGCCTGCGGGGCGTCACCTTCGGGCTGCTGGCCCTGCTGGCGATCGTCGCGCTGCTGGCCCCGCGCATGTCGCCGCCGAACGATCTGCAGCACGTGCAGGCCGGACCGCCCGAGCCGGTGGCTCCGGTCGGGGCGATGGAGGCGGCGTACGATCTGGCGCGCGAAGCGGCCTTGCGGATCGAAGCGCGCTGCGAGGCGGGCCCGCGGCACGCCGTGCTGGGCGTCGGAAGCGGTTTCTTCGTGGGCTCGGACGGCGAAGTCCTCACCGCCTACCACGTGGTGGAGGGCGACGGGGGCGATCGCTGCCGCGCGACCTACGTGGCGATCGGGCCGGACGGTAGCGAGCACGCGCTGCGCATGGTCGGTTTCGATGCGTACTTCGACCTGGCCTGGATGCAGGCCGACGTCGCCGGCGAGGTGCCGTACCTGCAGCTCGCGGAGGAGTCTCCGCGACCGGGCACCGAGGTGGTCGCGATCGGGAACAGCCGTGGCGACGTGATCGCCCCGCGTGCCGGTCGCGTGACCCGCCTGGGCGTACGGGCCGGGCGCCCCGACTTCGCGGACGGGACCATCGAGATCACCGCCGCCCTTGCCCCCGGCGACTCGGGGGGACCGGTCGTGACGCGTTCGGGCGAGGCGGTCGGCGTGGTCAGCTTCATCAGCTTCACGCCCGGCGCGCTGCAATCGGACGCGTACGTGCCCCCGTTCCTGCGTGGCGTGGCGCTCCCCAACGACTTCGCGTCGTACGCGGTGCCGGTCGCGCGGGATTCGGACCTGATCGCCTCCATCCGCGCCGGGGAACGGCGCGACGTGCCGGTGATCGGGTTCTCGTGGCGGCCCGGCTTCGACTACGAACCGGGACGGAGCCGTTGGCCGTTCGGCACGCGTCCCGGACCGGTCGTGGTCGACGTCGCGCCGGGCGGACCGGCGGACGAAGCGGGGCTGAGGCCGTACCGCGAGCAGCCGCTGCGGAACGACGACGGCGACGTGATCGGCGTGGAGCGGGAGGGGGACGTGATCGTCGCGGTCGACGGCGCGCCCACGCCGACGTTCGCGTCGCTGCTGACGGAGGTGCGTACCAAGCGCATCGGCGAGACGGTGACCCTGACGGTGCAGCGCGGTCGGTCCACGGTCCGACTGGACCTGGAGTTGGGCGCGAAGCGCGACGTGTTCGCCAGCGACTGAGGCCAGCCGTCCTCGAAGCGAGCGGGATCGTGCGCCTGTCCGGACGACCTGCGCCGGACCGGCCTACGCTACGGCGTCCCCCCC
>JBBDSD010000204.1:0-7044 GCA_040905065.1 Trueperaceae bacterium
GATGCGCGGGCTCTTGCCCAGGATGTTCGCCAGCACGTTCAGGCGGCCCCGGTGCGCCATGCCCAGCACGATCTGCCCGACGCCTTGCCGACCGGCCTTCTCGATCGCCAGGTCCAGCAGCGGGATCAGGCTCTCGCCGCCCTCCAGGCTGAAGCTCTTGGCGCCCACGTACTTCTTCTGGATGAAGTCCTCGAAGATCACGGCGTCGGTCAGCTTGGTGAGGATGCGCAGCTGGGTGGGGCGGGACAGGCGCCGGTGGTTGCGTTCCGCCTCCATGCGTTCCTGCAGCCAGACGCGCACCCCGAGATCGTCGATGTGCATGAACTGCACGCCGATGGTGCGGGTGTACGTCTCGCGGAGCGCCTCGATCAGGTCGCCCAGCGTGCCGGCCCCGGTCAGGCTGCCGGACAGGACGGGGGCGTCCATGTCCGCGTCGGTGAAGCCGTAGAAGCCGGGATCCAACTCGGGCACGTGGATCGGATCGCGACCCAGCGGATTCAAATCGGCGACCCGGTGCCCGCGGACGCGGTAGTTGCGGACCAGCTTGTCGGCGCGGTGTTGGACGTCTTCGGCCGCGTGCTCCGCGGCCGCAGGCACGGACGCGGGCCCGCCCCGGAACAGGCTGCGCGGCTGGAAGGAGGGGCCCAGGTCGTCGCGGCCCGCCAGGCCGTTGACCGGAACGTCGCGGAAGTAGGCCTGCCACGCCTCGGGGACCGAGGCGGGATCGTGAAGGTAGTGGAGATACATCTCCTCGGCGAAGGCGAGACTGCTGCCGTGGAGAGGGGGGTCGGTGGTGTCGGTCTGTCGCATCATCATCGCCTGCCTCGCCTGGGTGCGCGCACCGTGACCTGGTCGCTCGAAACCCGTGCGGGACGGAGCCGCCGGATCGCGGCCGGTCCGCCGTTCGTCCCGGCACGTTGTACCACGGGACCCCCGCCAGTTCCGTGCCCGAGGCACCCCTCGCGGACGCCGCTCGCGGTGCGGGCGGGGCGGCCGCTCGGGCATCGTTGCGGGCACCGGTTCGGGCACCGGTTCGGGACCGCGCTGGCGGTGCGGTAGCGTGGTCGCCATGAGCGACCTTCTGGCGTTGGGCGAACTGTTGATCGACTTCGTGCCCGACCGGAGCGGGGTGACCTTGGGCGAGGCGGAGCGGTTCGTGAAGGCGGCCGGCGGCGCACCGGCGAACGTCGCGGTGGGCGCGAGCCGTCTGGGCCTCTCCAGCGGCTTCGTGGGCAAGGTCGGCGACGATCCGTTCGGCCGCTGGTTGGCCGAGGTGCTGGCCCGCGACGGGGTCGACGTGCGGCAGCTTTGCTTCGACGACGCCGCGCGGACCGCCTTGGCGTTCGTGTCGCTGACCGCCTCGGGCGAGCGGGATTTCAGTTTCTTCCGCCATCCGTCGGCGGACATGCGGCACCGTGCGGACGAGATCGATCTGGACGCCGTGGCCGCGGCCAAGATCTTGCATCACGGCAGCATCAGCTTGATCCAGGAACCCGCGCGCAGCGCCACGCTGGCCGCGATCGACGCGGCGCGAGCGGCGGGCGCCACGGTCAGCTACGATCCGAACCTGCGCCTGCCGTTGTGGCCGGACGCCGACGCCGCCCGTGCCGGCATCCGCTCGGTGTGGGACCTGGCGCACCTGATCAAGATCAGCGAGGACGAGCTCCAGTTCCTGACCGGCGCCAGCGACGACGACGCCGCCCGCTCGCTGTGGCACGACGACCTGCGCCTGCTGGTGGTCACGCACGGGGCGGACGGCGCACGCTGGTACACGCGCGCGTCGGAACGGACGGTCGCGGGCTTCGGCGTGTCGGTGGTGGACACGACCGGTGCGGGCGACGCCTTCGTGGCGGCGCTGCTGACCCGATGGGCGGACGCGCCGGACCTGGCGGACGACGCGGACCGGCTGACCGACGCGGTGCGGGAGGCGAACGCCTACGCGGCGTTGACGACCACCCACCGCGGTGCGATCCCGGCGCTACCGACGCGGGAGGCGTGGCGAGAGTTCTTGGAGCGGCACGCCTGACGCGAGCGAGGTGGCGCAACGACGCGCACGCTGTCCCGAGACGTCGCCTACGGTCGAGCACCGGCGTACGGGCGACCGAACGAAAACGTCGCCCACGAACTGCGGACGAGCGGCTTTTCCTGCTTCGTTTGTATGAATGTAAGAATAGCGCGATATGCGGGATTCGTCAAGGGGTTGCAGCGAAAGCGCTGCCGGCCGCCCGAAAACCGGGCTTCCGTGGCATCATGCCGGCATGAGCGACGCCTCGACGGCCTCTCCCCACGACCTTCCCCTGCCGACGGTGCACGACCTGCGCCGTGCGGCCGACCGCATTGCGCCGTACGTCCGTCGCACCCCGCTGCTGCCGTTGCCGGCGGACGGACCGGGAGCGTTGGGGCCCGATCTGTGGCTCAAGCCGGAGCAGCTGCAACGGACGGGGTCGTTCAAGCTGCGCGGCGCGACGAACGTGCTCGCCACGATCGATCCCTCCGTCCGAGAGCGGGGCGTGGTCACCCACTCCAGCGGCAACCACGGTCAGGCGGTGGCGTGCGCAGCGGCCGCCTTCGGCGTGCCGGCGACGGTCGCGATTCCCGAGGGGGCGCCACGCGTGAAGCTCGAACGCACCCGCGCCTGGGGCGCCACGGTGATCCGCTGCGCCAACACCGCCGAAAGTCGCGCGGAGGCCGCCCGCACCGCGGCGGAAGCGACCGGCGCGACGATCGTGCCGCCGTACGACCATCCGGGCATCGTGTCCGGCCAAGGCACGGTCGGACTCGAGATCGTGGCCGACCTGCCGGACGTAGCGAACGTGCTGGTCCCAGTCGGCGGCGGCGGTCTCGCGTCGGGCGTGGCCGTCGCTCTGGCGGAGCTTGCGCCCCGCGCCCGCCTGATCGCGGTCGAGCCACGCGAGGCTGGCGACGTGCACGATTCGCTGGCGCACGGCGAGCGCCGCACCTGGCCGGCGGAACGCACCACCAGCACGGTGGCGGACGGGGTCCGCACCCAGACGGTCGGAGCGTTGCCGTGGCGCATCTTGCGCGAGCGCTTGCACGCCGTGGTCCTGGTCGACGACGAGGAGCTGCTGGACGCGGCGAGCTGGTTTCCGCACTTCGGGCGCACCGTGGTCGAACCGACCGGCGCCCTGGCGCTGGCCGCGTGGCGCCGCATCCGACGCGGCGACGCGGACGGCGTCACGTTGGCGAACGGGCCCACGGTGCTGATCGCGACCGGAGGCAACGTGGACGTAGAGGCGTTGACCGCGTTCCTGACGCGTCCGGACCCGGACCGCCCCTGAGGTAGCATGTCCCGATGCATACCTTGACCACGCTGGTGCTGCTCGGGTTCGTGATGGTGATCGCGCTGGGCGTAGCGGTGTGGTTCACCTTGCTCGCGTTCCGCACGCCGCCGGAACCGGATCCGGAGATGGAAGCGCCGCCGCGTCCCGCCCGTCCGAACGTGAGCAACGATGCGGTGCGCGGCGCGAAGGCGCCACGCAAGCACGCCCCGGTCGACGCGTTCCCTGCACCACCGGCCGCCTCCCGGCCCGCCTCGCCGTACACGCACGGCGCGGCCGATCGGGGTGCGGAACCGTGGCGGGCCCGCGCTTCCGACCGTGGGGCGCGGGCGGTCGAGGTGGAGGCCCCCCCGACCTGGCGAGCGCGCACGCGGGAGCGCGCCGAGGCGGGGCCCGACCGGCCGTCGCACACGGACGGGCGCGCGTCGCGCTGGTCGCTTCCCAGCGGGGCTGCGGCGCCCACGCGCACCTCGTCCCCACCTCCGCACCGCGTAGAGCGCGACCCGGGCGATCGCTCCGAACCGAACGAGGCGTCCGGCGGCGGCGTGCGCGTGCGGGACCGGTCGGACGAGGACCGACGCCGCAACGAGGAGGCGTTCGAGCGGTTCCTGGATCCGAAGCGCCGCGACGAGTTCTGATCTGACCGCTCAGGTGGCGCTGATCGCCGCCTGGGCGCATGTCCTGCGCGGTGTCCAGGTCGCGGCGGGATGCGCGACGCCTCGGCCTGAGCGCAACGCTCCTCCGACGAGGAGCTCGACACGAAAACATCGCCCGCGAGGTGCGAGCGATCGGTCCTTCCGTTGCTTTGGTAAGTTTCAATGTACCCCGGTATGCGTGATTCGTCAAGTCGTTGCAGGCGTACGCCCTCGACGAGCGGTCTCGACCGCCGTTCTGCGGCGCCGAGCGCCCGGCTCGCGGTGCGAAACCGCTGGACGAACCGGGGTGCCCGGACGCAGACGATCGGGGCCGCCACCCCCAGCGCCGCGGCGCCATGCGCACGGCCTCGCTCGCCACCCGCCTCGCCACAGCGTCTCGCAACCCGTCTCGCCACGCCGTCTCGGCATCCAAGAAGAACGCTCGCCAGCGGCGAGCGGAAAGGTGCTTCTCCTTGCTTTGTTACGTCTTAATGTACCCCGGTATGCGCCATTCGTCAAGGCGTTGCAAGCGGGCGTCCCAGAAGTGCGATCTCAACGGTCGTTCGCGGCTCCTTGCGACCGCTTCGCGGCGCGAAACCGCTCGACGCGCCACCGCGCGAGCACGCTGACGATCGGTCCCGTCACGGCCAGCACCACGAACGCGCCCACCGGTTCGTCGCGGAACAAAAACACGCTCACCATCGCCCCGTACGCGACCGTCAGGAAGGGGACGACGCCGCGCCTTGGGACCTCCCGGGTCGAAGGTGCCGGCCCCGAACCGCCTCCGGACACCTCGACCCGGGCCGGAGCGTCGCCGGGGCCCCACCTCCGGACGATCGCCAGCGTCCCGGCGAACAGGCCCGCGAGCAGCAGAGCGGCCAGCACCTCGATCACGGGAATGCGGAAGATCTCGTCGATGCGGTCCCAGCCTCGCCCGGAGTAGACGTAGGTCACCAGGCCGGCGTAGATCGCCAGAATGCCGGCGCGCGCCAGGCGCGACAGGCCCAGTCCGTGCATCTGCGTCATCACGATCAGGCCACCGAACCCGAACGCGAACATCGGCCAGATGCCTCCCCCCTGCCCGACGGCGACCAGGGCGCCGTGGATCAGCACGGTGACCTCCAGCACGAACGTCCAGACGCGGTTCAGTTGCGCGCGCGTGAAGAACAGCGACGATTGGACCAACAGCAGCATGGCGTAGAAGAAGCCCCACAGGTGTCCTTCGGTGGACACGGCGGGGTGGAACCAGAAGGTGTACACGATCGCCCAGGCGAAGAAGTAGCCGTGATACTGGCGCACCATGCGCTTGAGTTCGGGGCCCATCGGCAACTTGGCTCCGAACACTAGGCCGCGGCGCGGGTTCTCGAGCAGCAGGATCCACACCAGCATCACGATCACCGCGCCCTGCGACGACCAGATCGACACGTCCTGCGCCAGCCCGTCGTACGCCAGGTGCGTCTGGGCGACGTGAAGCAGCACGAACAGGCCGTTGGCAGCGAGCGCCAGCACGTTCACGCGGTGCAGCCCGGTTCCGTAGCCCGGACGGTGGACCTGCGCCCACCAGATCAGTCCCCACAACGTCAGTTGGTGCGCCAGGTAGAGGCCCCAGGCCAAGAATCGCGTCCAGACGGTCGGCTCCGGCAACTTCCAGTAGTACCAGGTCGCTCCGGCGTCGGGCAGGAGCGCGATCGCGTCCAAGCGCGGGCCGAGGATCCAGATCAGGCCGGTGACCGCCAGGGAGAAGGCGACGCCGATCCAGAGGGCGGTGGTGGCGCCGGGCCGAGCGCGGGATCCTTCGGGCGTCTCCTGCCTCATTGGCATCGAAGTTCCACGATATCGGCCTCTCCATGGGCGAAACCGCGCTCGCGCACCCGATTGCGCGCTATCGTCGACCGAACGCCGCAGCGGCGTTCCGGCCGTTGCACGAGGATCCCGCTTCGACGCTGCACACGATCCCGAAGGCGGAGGAGGCCTAGACATGAGCGAGATCCGCATCGCCCTGATCGGTGCCGGCGGCATCGCCGCGCGCCACTTGGACGCCCTGGCCCGTATCGGAAACGTCGTGCCGGTAGGACACCTAGCGCGCAGCCGCGCGTCGGCCGAGCGGCAGGCCCGGCGTTACGGCGGCGACGCCTTCGACGACGTGGACGCCTTGCTGGACGGAGCGCGTCCCGACGCCGTGCTGATCACCGTCCCGCCTGCCGAGCACGGAGCCTACGAACACGCCTGCATCGACCGCGGACTGCCGTTCCTGGTCGAGAAGCCGCTCTCCGCCGACGCCGACACGGCCGAGCACATCGCGACACGCCTGGCCGAGACCGGGCTGGTCGCCGCGGTCGGCTACCACTGGCGCGCGCTGGACACCGTGCCGGAGCTGCGCGAACGGTTGCGCGAGCGGGCGCCCAGGCTGGCGATCGGTGCCTGGCACGGCGACACGCCGCCGCCGCGTTGGTGGCGCACCCGCGCCAGCAGCGGGGGTCAGATGATCGAGCAGGCCACCCACCTGCTGGACCTGGCGCGGCATCTGCTGGGCGAGGCGACGTTGCTGTCCGCCGCCGAGAACCCGACGCCGCCATGGGCGTACGACGACGCCGACGTGGCGGTGGCCAGCAGCGCCACCGTGCGGTACGGAGGCGGCGCGTTGGGCGTGTTCAGCGCCACCTGCACGCTGGCGGCATCCACGTCGGTCCAGATCGAGTTCGCCTGCGACGGCCTGCACGTGCGCATGGACCAGCAGGGCGTCCGTTACGACGACGGGCGCGAGATCCGGACCGTGCGCACCGGCACCGACCCGTTCGAGGTCGAGGATCGCGCCTTCCTGCAGGCGGTGCGCAGCGGCGACCCGAGCTCGCTGCCGTGCGACTACGCCGACGCCCTGGGCACCCACCGCCTGATGCACGCCATCGCCGACGCCGCTCGGGCCGACGCCGCTGGCGTGCGCCAGCGAGGAGGCGTCCCGTGACCAGCAGCGCCGGCCTCGGTGCCGACCGTGTGATCCGCACGATCACCGCCACCATTCTGGTCGCCGAGACGACCGGCCCGCCGGTCGTGATCCACGCCGCGCGCACCGGTGGCGCACGAACGCAACGCGGCGGGCGTCCCTTCGGGAC
>JBBDSD010000205.1:0-1185 GCA_040905065.1 Trueperaceae bacterium
CGCGGGCCGTTCCGGCCGAGCCCAGCCGGGGTGGGGGGCAGCACGAAGCCAGGGCGACGAGGGTGGCGGCCTGGTGGACGATGCGGACGGCACGGCCGGCAGGCGACGGGTGGGCGGCGCTTCGGTTCACGACCGCAGCATCGGGCCTTCGCTCCGTCGCGTCAAGCGGGGGTCGGTCGCCAGCGGGTACGCTCGCCCCCGAAGCGGGAGCCGCAAGAAGCGGGAGGTGCACGGTGGAGCCAGGGATCGGGGTCGTGTCGGCCGCGACGGTGCTGTTGTTCGTGATGGACCCGTTCGGGAACGTTCCGCTGGTGCTGACGCTGCTTCGCGGCGTGGCGCCGGAGCGCCGCCGCTTCGTGATCGTGCGCGAGCTGGGCCTGGCGCTTCTGGTGCTGCTGACGTTCCTGTTCCTGGGGCAGGCGATCTTGGACCTGCTGGGTCTGCAGCGCGAGTCGGTCACGATCGCTGGCGGCATCGTGCTGGGCATCATCGCGATGCGCTTGATCTTCCCCACGCCCGAAGGGCTGATGGGCCATCAGCCGGAGGGCGAGCCGTTCCTGGTGCCGCTGGCGGTACCGTTGATCGTGGGGCCGTCGGCGATGGCCACCGTGATCCTGATGACCAGCACCGACCCGACCGCGATGGGGCGCTGGCTGGCCGCCGTGCTCTTGGCGTGGGGCGTCACGGCCGCCGTGCTGATGTTCGCGCCCACGCTGTACCGGACCCTGAAGGACCGTGGCCTGCGCGCCGTGGCGCGCCTGATGGGCATGCTGCTGATCATGATCGCGGTGCAGATGGTGTTGAACGGGCTCACGGCGGCGTTCTGAACGCGCCGCATCGTCGGGTCACTCGGCCGCTCCGGGCGTGGCCGTGGGGCGCCCAGGCACCTCGTCGATCTCGCCCGGCGCCACGATTTCGCGGGCGCTGGCGCGCCCTTTGGGCGTGAGGCGCAGGCGATCGCCGTCCCGGCGCACCAGGCCGGCGTCGCGGCTGCGGGCGACCACCGCGCGGGCGTGGGCGTCGCTCCAGCGCAGGTGGGTGCGGAGCGCCTGCACGGCGTTCTCGATCTCCGCCTCGGGGTCGTCCTCGTGGTGGTGCAGGTGCACGGCCAGCGCTCGGTTCTCGTCCGCTTCGCGGCGACCGCGTCGACGCAGGGCCTGCGCCAGCAGGCCGTGGCGCGGCCCG
>JBBDSD010000206.1:0-1185 GCA_040905065.1 Trueperaceae bacterium
GAGCTCGCTGGCGATCAGGATCGCGTCCTCCTCGCTGACGTCGCGGAGCGTGAGCTCGACGTCGTCCGTCGTGGCGCGCACTAGGAAGTCGCCGCGCCGGTACGGATGGCTGCCGCGGCCGGCGTTGGCGCGTTCGACCGTGCGGCGCAGCTCGCGAAAGAAGCTCCACAGCGGCCCGTGCAGGTGCGAGGGGTCGTGCACGCCCTATGGTAGCGCCGGGCCGGCGTCCGCCGTTCCTCGGGCGCGACGCTGGGCGCGCGCGGTGGGTGCACGCGGTGGGTGCACGCGGTGGTCAGGAGGAGGGGCGCCCGCCTTCGGCGATGGTGGCGTTCCCGTCGCCCGCGACGTCCAGCAGCGACACCAGCTTGGCGTGCAGGGGACCGTTGCTAGCGACCAGTACGCGATCGTTCAAGCGGTACGGTGCGCCGGACCCGTCGGTGACGGTGCCGCCCGCCTCCTGGATGATCAGCACCCCGGCCGCGACGTCCCAGGCGTTCAGCTTCAGCTCCCAGAATCCGTCCAGGCGGCCGCACGCCACGTAGCACAGGTCCAGCGCTGCTGCGCCCGGCCTCCGCACGGCGCGCACCTGGGGCAGGACGCGCGCGAAGATCGCCAGGTTTTCGTGCTGCTGCTCGGGCACGTAGGCGAAGCCGGTGGCCAGCATGGCGGCGATCGGGCGGGTTTCGGTGGAGGGGGCGATGGGGCGTCCGTTGGCGCTGGCGCCCCGGCCGCGGACGGCGACGAACAGTTCGTCGCGGGGGGTGTCCAGCACCACGCCTAGCTGCACCACGCCGTCGACCTCCAGTGCGATCGAGACGCAGTAGAACGGGAAGCCGTGAGCGTAGTTCAGGGTGCCGTCCAGCGGATCGACGATCCAGCGGCAGCGTGCCTCGCCGGTCTGGCCCTGCTCCTCGCCCAGCACCACGTGACCTGGAAACGCGTCGGCGATCGCCTCGCGGATGCGCGCTTCGCAGGCGCGGTCGACCTGCGTGACCAGGTCGGTGTCGCTGGACTTCGTGTCGATCTGCAGGTCGCCGCCCAGGTGGGCGCGTTGGATGCGGGCCGCGTCCTCGGCGGCGCGGATCGCGACGGTTCGGGCCCGGTCCAGGTCCACGGGCGCGCGGTCGGTGTCGGGTGGGGTCATGCCGGCATGATAGCGGTAGGTGGGCAGCGGAGCGTTGCTAG
>JBBDSD010000207.1:0-7008 GCA_040905065.1 Trueperaceae bacterium
GACGTCGCCAGCGCCGTCGGCCCGGGCCCGGAGCCGTCGCGGAGTCGCCCGAGCAGATCGAGGAGCAACGCCCGGTCGGCGTCCGCGTGCCCGTCGGCAGGTGCCACGTCGTGCCGGACGGTGGTGCCGCTCGCGAACTCGTGGAGCGCGATCCGGCCGGTGCCCAGGTGGCCCTCGATCTCGCCGTGCGTACCGAAGATGCGCACCGTGCGGGTGTTCTCCTCGCTGAACGCCGTCACGGTCAAGGTCGCCACGAAGCCGTTCGCGAAGGTCGCCGTCACCGTCTGGTGGTCGCAGACGTCGTTGTCGCACCGGTAGACGCAGCGACCGTACGGACCGCTCGTCAGCGCATCGGCCACGGCGGCATCGTCGCCATCCAGGTCGCCCGCCAGCACCGAGCGGGGCCACCCGGCGTCGCCCGCGAAGCGACGCAGGTAGATCCGTTCGGCGTCGAACGGGCAGGCCGCCTGCACTGGGCAGCCGTCGCTGCAGCGCTCCGGCGCGCCCGCCGGCGCGTGCTCGGGGCGGAACCAGCGGAGCGCGCCCTCGGAGTGCACACGATCGCACGGAGCGTCGGCCAGCCACCGCAGCAGGTCCAGGTCGTGGCACGCCTTGGCCAGCAGCATCGGGGCCGCGCGGTCGCTGCGCCGCCAGTGGCCCCGCACGTAGGCGTGCGCGAAGTGCCAGAACCCCACGTTCTCGACGTGATCCATGCCGATGGCTCGTCCGATCGCCCCCTGGGTCAGCAGACGCTTCAGGGCCGTGAAGAACGGCGCGTGCCGCAGCACGTGCGCCACCGTGACCGAGCCGGACGCTTCGCGGGCGGCGGTCTCGACCGTTCGTACGCCGTCTGCGTCGGGCGCGATCGGCTTCTCCAGCAGCAGGTGCCATCCGGCACGAAGGGCGGCGACGGCCGGCGCGACGTGCGCGTGGTCGGGCGTGGCGATCACGGCGAGTCCGGGAGCGGCGCCGCCCGCGGGCGGCTCGGCCGGAACCGTGGCGAGAAGCGCTTCCCAGCTCGCGAAGCGGTGCTCCGGCGCCAGGCCGAAGCGGCCCGCGGCGCGGTCGCGGCGCGTGGCGTCCGGTTCGGCCACCGCCACCACGCGGGCAATGTTCGGACCCGCCTCGGTCACGGCGCGGCCGTACGTGTCGGCCCCCCGCTGTCCGGCCCCGATCAGCACCACGCGGACCGGGTCTACGCCACGCGGTTCGCTCCCCGGCACGCCCGCCTCAGAGCGCCCGCAACGTCGCCAGGTCGCGGGCGTGGCCCAGCTCGTCGTCGCCGAGAGGCGTCTCGAGGATCATCGGCAGCTCGGCGAAGCGGTCGTCGTGCAGAAGGCGGGCGAACGGTTCGCGCCCGAGCTCGCCGTCGCCGATGTTGGCGTGCCGGTCCCGTCGCGCACCGAGGGGGAACTTGGAGTCGTTCAGGTGCCAGCACGCCAGCGTGCCGGTCCCCGAGCCGTCGGCCAGTTCGTCGATCAAGCGCTCGTAGCCGCTGGCGTCCCGCAGGTCGTAGCCGGCAGCGAAGGCGTGGCAGGTGTCGAGGCACACGCCCAGCCGATCCGGAACGGCGGAACGCGCCCGGATCGCTTCGATCTCCGCCAGGTCCACGCCCAAGGTGCTGCCCTGACCGGCCGTGTTCTCGAGCAGCACCCGGACCGAGGCCGGCCCGAGCCGCTCCAGCACGGCGTCCAGTCCTTGTGCGACGCGGTCGATGCCGATCTCGCGCCCATCGTTCTGCGGTGCTCCTGGATGCAGCACCAAGCCCGGCACGCCCAGCGCCTCGCAGCGGCGGAGTTCGTCCAGCAGCGCATCGGCCGACTTGTCGCGCACCTCCGGCTTGGGGCTCGCCAGGTTGATCAGGTAGCCGGCGTGCGCGACCACCGGTAGGCCGACACCCTCCCGGCCTTTGCGAAAGGCGTCCGATTCCGCTGCGGGGCGCTCCTTGGCCGACCAGCGGTTCGGACTCTTCACGAAGATCTGAAAGGCGTCGCATCCCAGCTCGCGGGCGCGCTCCACCGCGGCCGGCGCGCCGCCGGCGACCGATACGTGTGCTCCGGGTCGTCCCATGCTCGGCACGATACCGGGAGCGAGCCTCGGAGCGTCGGCGTGCCGCTTCGCCGCATGCTGGGCGAGCGACATGATCGGGTACCGTGGCGCGTGCTCGAAGCCCACCTGATCCGACCGGACGCCGAGGCGCTGCTGGCGTTCCTGCGCGACCACCTGCGCCAGCCGGGCACGATGTTGCAGGTCGGTGGCGAGATGGAGGTCGTCTACCACGGTCGCGCCGCCAGCAGCGCCGACGCAGGCGACTACCTGCTGCTGCTGAAGCCGGACGGCAGCCTGCAGGTGCACGCGCCGCGCGGCATCAAGCCGCTCAACTGGCAGCCGCGCGTCGATGCGCTGGACGTGGAGCTGGACGCCGGACGGGTGGCCCTGACGGCCGAGCGACGCACGCCGCGCGAGATCGTGCGCGTGACCTGCCTGGACCCGTCGTTCGCGTTGGCGCTGCGCCCGCGCGACGAGGCGGGCTTCGTGCTGCAGGGCAGCGAGGCACAGATGCAGCGCGCTCTGGCGCGACGCCCGGACCTGATCGAGGACGGCCTCACCCTGCTGGAGGTCGAGCTGCCGACCGGGGTGGGCGGCGTCGACCTGTACGCCCGCGACGCCGGCGGGCGCCTGGTGGTGGTCGAACTCAAGCGCGGCCGGGCCACGCACGACGCCGTGCACCAACTGGAGCGCTACGTGGTGCGGATCCGGGACGCGACCGGCGGCGAGGTGCGCGGCATCCTGGCGGCGCCGGAGATCACCGCGCCCGCCCGCACGCGACTGGGCGAACTGGGGCTCGAATACCGCGAGGTGACGGCGCTGCCGGACGACGATGATGGGGGAGCAGAGCAGCCGACGTTGTTCGGCTAGCGGCCGCTGTGCGTTCCGCGTCCGCGAGCGGCGCGACCGATTGGCGCATATCTGCGTCGCGTCAGTCGTCGCTGCCCGATTCGCCGGGGTAGGTCGCCGCCGAACGGGGCGATGCGCGAACCGCCTGCTCGCGGTCTCGTTCGGCGCGCGCGGTCTCTTCCTCCGCCTCGCGCTCCAGGTCGGCCAGCAGTTCCGGGTGCGCTTCCGTCACGTCGAAGAAGGCGTCCACTACGGGCGGCGCGAACCAACGGCCGCGCTGGCGCTTGATCTCCGCGAGCGCTTTTGCGATCGGCCAGGCCGGCTTGTACGGTCGGACGTTCACGAGCGTGTCGAACACGTCGGCCAACGCCACGATCTGCCCGACCAGCGGAATGTCGTCCTGCGCCAGGCCGCGCGGGTAGCCGGTTCCGTCCCACCGTTCGTGGTGGGTGAGCGCGATCGTCTCGGCCAGCTTCATCAGGTCCGACTGGCCGCGGGCCAGCAGTTGCACGCCCACGTCCACGTGCTCCTTCATGGCGCGGTACTCCTCGTGACCCAAGCGCCCCGGCTTCAGGAGGATCGAGTCCGGAATGCCGATCTTGCCGACGTCGTGCAACGGAGCGGCGCGACGCAGCAGCTCGACCCGTTCGCGCGGTTCGTCCAACCGCTCCGCCAGCAACGCCGACAGTTCTCCCACCCGCTGCGTGTGCCGGCCGGTCACGTAGTCCCGAAACTCGGCCGCCAACGCCAACCGCTCCAGCAGGTCCATCCGCGCGGTCTCGAGCTCGCGGGTGCGCTCCTCGACGAGGTCCTCGAGATGGGAGGCGTAGCGCTTCAGTTCGACGTGCAGGAAGCGCGTCCGCAGCAGGTTTAGCACGCGAAGCTGGATCTGCACCGCCTTGAACGGCTTCTGCACGAAGTCCTTGGCGCCCAGGCTCAACGCCTCGCGTTCCGCGTCCGGCGAGGCGTCGGCGGTGATTACCGCGATCGGGAACCAGTCGTCCTCCGGTCGTTCGGCCATCACCTGCGCGATCAGTTCGAGGCCGGTCATGCCCGGCATGTGCAGGTCGGTGATCAGCAGGTCGGGGTCCAACTCGCGCATCATCGCGAGCGCTTCGTGCGGATCTTCGGTGGCGTGCAGGTTCTCGAATCCGTGCCGCCTGAGGATGCGGCCGAGGAGCAGCAGGTTGACCTCTTCGTCGTCGACGAAGACGATCTTCGCGTCGGTCGGATTCCGCAGCTGCTGCATCGCGCCCCTTCCCGGTCGTCGTTCGGCGTCTCCGCGCCCAGTACAGCATGCCGGACGCACGCTCGCGTCCGGGTGGCATTCCTCGCACCGGGAGCGGAACCGTTCACGTCGCGCCCCACGCGGCCGTTGCTAGACTCGCAGCATGTCCACCTTCCGCAAGGATCCGTTCGGCTCCGCCTGGGTGCTGATCAGCCCGGAGCGTGGACTGGAGGCGTCCGATTTCGGAAGCGTGGGGCGGTCGGCCGAGCTGTCGCCGCTGTCGCCGGGGGAGGACCCCAGCCTGCGCGAGATCGACGCGCGTCGCCCCAGCGGGTCGCGGCGCGACGGCCGCGACTGGCGGATCCGCGTGCTGGAGGCTCCTGGTGCCCTGTTGGACGACCGACCGTTCGAGGTGGCCGGCGAGGTGCCCTACCTGCACGCCCTCGCACGCGGGCGACAGGAGATCGTGGTCGAGCATCCCGACGCTCGTGCCCGCATCGAGCGTTTCCCCAGTGAGCACCTGATCGAGCTGCTTCGCGTCTGGCGCGAGCGCATGGCGCATCTGGCCGACGACGCCACCATCCGGCACGTGCAGCTGGTGCGCAACGTCGGCAGCCTGGCGGGCGCGACGTACGATCACCCTCACGCCATGCTTCTGGCGTCGCCCGTCCCGAACCGGTGGGTGGACGAAGAACGGAGCGTCGCGGCGCTCCACCACCGCGAACACGGTCGCTGCCTGTTCTGCGACGTGATCAGGCACGAGTGCGAGCATCGCGAACGCCTGGTCGCGTCCAACGACCGCTACGTCGCCATCGCCCCGTGGGCGGCCAAGACCCCGTTCGAGACCTGGATCCTGCCGCGGCGGCACGCCAGCGCCTTCGGCGCCGAGCCGGTCAACGCGCTACCCGATCTGGCCGACCTGCTGCGGTCGGTGGTGCGTTCCCTGGTGACCGCCCTGGACGACCCGCCGTACAACCTGCTGTTGCACGCGGTGCCGGAGGTCGCAGACGGCGCCTACCACTGGCACATCGAGCTGCTTCCGCGCCTGACCCGAAAGGCCGGCTTCGACTGGAGCAGCGGGTTCTTCGTGAACCCCACCCCGCCCGAGGACGCCGCCCGCTTCCTGCGCGAGGCGTCGGTCCTCGACGAGGTCGGATGATGCGATCGCTGGACGCACCGGCCCGGCGCGCCCTCTGGGCGTTGTCGCTGCTGGCCGCGCTGGGCGTGGTCCAGGTCCTGTTCCTGATCGGCGTCGAGCTGGACCGGACGCTGCGGCACCGCTCCGCGATCCAGGAGCTGCGCAGCGAGGTCGAGGGGCTCCACGGCGAGGCGGCGGACCTGCGCGACGTGGCCGATCGTGCCGACGACCCCCGCTACCGGGAGCAACTGGCGCGGCGGCAAGGCTTCGTCCATCCGGACGAGGTGCGCGTGGTGGTGGTGCAGCCCGACTGAGCCGGACCCGGCCCGGGGGGCGCGGTATCGTCCCCCGTATGGACGACGCATCCCGCACCCAGGAGCTGGTCGCCGACATGGAGGAGCGACGCAAGCGCGTCGCCAAGGGAGGCGGCGACGCCAGGATCGCCAAGCAGCACGCGGCCGGAAAGCGCACCGCGCGCGAGCGCGTCCGAATCCTGCTGGACGAAGGCAGCTTCCACGAGTTGGGCGTGTTCGTCGAGCCGATCGGCGGCAACGGCGCGGACGGGATCGAGGCGCCCGGCGACGGCGTCGTGGTCGGGCACGGCACCGTCGACGGCCGCAAGGTGTTCGTGTTCAGCCAGGACTTCACCGTGGCGGGCGGGAGCCTCGGCAAGATGCACGCCAGCAAGATCGCCCGTGCGATGGACCTCGCGGCCCAGACCGGTGCGCCGATCGTGGGGCTCAACGACTCGGCCGGCGCTCGCATTCAAGAGGGCGTGGACGCGTTGTCCGGCTACGGCGACGTGTTCTACCGGAACGCGCTGTACAGCGGCGTGGTGCCGCAGATCAGCGCGGTGCTGGGCCCCTGCGCCGGAGGGGCGGTGTACAGCCCCGCCCTCACCGACTTCGTGCTGATGACGCGCGACCGGTCGTACATGTTCATCACCGGGCCGGACGTGATCCGTCAGGTCACGAAGGAGAAGGTCGGCTTCGAGGAGCTCGGTGGCGCCAGCGTGCACGCGCGCCGTTCGGGCGTGGCGCACCTGGTGGGGGAAGACGACGCCGACGTCCTGCGCCAGATCCGCGCACTGCTCGCCCACCTACCGTCCTCCGCCCGCGACGTGCCGCCCGTGCGGCCCACGCACGACCCCGACGACCGGGCCACCCCGGAGCTGGTGGGGCTGGTCCCGTCCGACCCGAAGCGCGCGTACGCCATGCGGGCGTTGATCGCCGCGCTGGTCGACGACGGTCGGTTCCTGGAGACCCAGGGAGGCTGGGCGCGGAACGTCGTCACCGGCTTCGCCCACCTGGGCGGCACCTCGATCGGCATCGTCGCCAACGACCCCCGCCAGCGTGCCGGCACCCTCGACATCGACGCCAGCGACAAGGCCGCCCGCTTCGTGCGCACCTGCGACGCCTTCTCCGTACCGCTGCTCACGCTGGTCGACGTGAGCGGATTCTTGCCCGGCGTAGCGCAGGAGCACGGCGGCATCATCCGGCACGGCGCCAAGATGCTGTACGCTTACGCCGAAGCGACCGTGCCCAAGCTCACCTTGGTGGTGCGCAAGAGCTACGGCGGTGCGCACCTGGCGATGAACGCGAAGGAGATGGGCGCCGACGTGGTGCTGGCCTGGCCGACGGCGTCGGTGGCGGTGATGGGCGCGGAAGGGGCCGCGGCGGTGCTGCACCGGCGCGAGATCCTCGCCGCGGACGATCCGGACGTGGTCCGCGCGCGGCGCATCGCC
>JBBDSD010000208.1:0-1184 GCA_040905065.1 Trueperaceae bacterium
CACCGCCGCGCCGCTGATCGACCGTCTGGCGTTGAGCGAGGCGCGGGTCGAGGCGATTGCCGCCGCGACCGAGACGATCGCCGACCTGCCCGACCCGCTGCACCGCGTGGTGAGCGGCTGGACCCTGCCGAACGGGCTGGAGGTGCGCGAGGTCACCGTCCCGTTCGGCGTGATCGCCATGATCTACGAGTCGCGTCCGAACGTCACCGTCGACGCTGCGGCGCTAGCGCTAGCCGCCGGCAGCGCGGCGGTGCTGCGCGGCAGCGCCTCGGCCCTGCGCAGCAACCGGGCGCTGACGGAGGCGATCCGCGAGGGCGTGGCCGACGTCGGGCTGGACCGCGACGTGGTGCAGCTGGTCGACAGTCCGGACCGCGCCTACGTTGGCGAGCTGCTCTCGGCGCGCGGCCGGGTGGACCTGGCGATCCCGCGCGGGGGCGCGTCGCTGATCCAGCACGTGGTCGAGACCGCACGCGTGCCGGTGATCGAGACCGGCGTCGGCAACTGCCACGTGTACGTGCACGCCGACGCCGATCTGGAGATGGCCGCCGAGATCGTGGTCAACGCCAAGACGCAGCGGCCGGGCGTGTGCAACGCGGCGGAGACGCTGCTGGTCGACGAGGCCGTGGCCGACGCCTTCCTGCCAGCGGTGGCCGAGCGGCTTCGGCGCGAGGGGACCGAACTGCGCGGCTGCGAGCGGACGCGCCAGCGGATCGACGCGGCAGCGGCCGGCGAGCACGATTGGCACGAGGAGTACCTGGACCTGGTCCTGGCGGTCCGGGTGGTGGACGACCTGGAGGACGCCGTGGCGCACGTGGCCCGTTACGGCAGTGGCCACAGCGAAGCGATCATCACCCGCTCGCGTGCGGCGGCCCGCCGCTTCCAGGCGCGCGTGGACGCGGCGGCGGTGTTCGTGAACGCGTCGACCCGGTTCACCGACGGGTTCGCCTTCGGCTTCGGGGCGGAGATCGGCATCTCGACCCAGAAGCTGCACGCGCGCGGTCCGATGGGACTCGCGCAGCTGGTGACCCGCAAGTACTTGGTGGACGGCGACGGCCAGATCCGCTCCTGACGCGATCGGGCAGGAAGTCGGGCAGGAAGTCGGGCAAGAGGTCGGGCAGGAGGTCGGGCAAGAGGTAAGAAGTCGCGTCCTGGACGGTTTCCGCGGTTTGACCGCGGGTGCTCGC
>JBBDSD010000209.1:0-6999 GCA_040905065.1 Trueperaceae bacterium
GGCACGCGAGAGCGTCGTGCACTGCGAAGGCTCAGCGTGTTCCGCGACGGTTTTCGACGCGACGCCGCGTCGGCCGTGGCCGACGTGACGCTGCCCGTGCTCGCTCGACTCGTGGATACATCGCTTCTCACCCTCTCCGACGACGGCCGGTACCATCGACACCCGTTCCTGTACGGCTACAGCGAGGAGAAGCTCGCGGCCGACCCGCGGGAGCGGGCCGACGCGCGCGCGCGTCACGGCCGCTATGTGCTGGATCTGGTCGCCGCGACCTATCCTCTGATCATGGGCGGCGACGAAGCGGTCGACGGGTTCGAGCGGCTGCGACAGGAAGAGGCCAACATCCGGGTCGCCTGGACGTGGGCACTCGAGCACGGTGAGATCGAGCGCCTGCTGAGGGCGATCTCATGCATCGCTGCGTACGCCGAGTACCGTGCGCGCTATCACTACGGATACGAGCTCTCCGACCGCGTCGTGAAGGAAATTCGGCCCGACGACGCGCGGCGAACGCTGCTCGTCGCCACGGCACGCGCGACGCGGGGCTTCACGGTCTTTCGGGCGGGCAACCCAGAGCGAGTGACGGCGGACGGTGACGCCTCCCGGAGACTGTTGCCGCGCGAAGATCCGTCCGACCCGGCACGGGTATCGGCCGGATGGTGGACCTGGCACACGCTGGCGCTGGGCGCCAAGGTCGCGGGCGACGGTGAGGCAAGCGTCGACCACGCGCGACGCGCGCTGGACGTCGCCGAAGATGCATTGCGGGTCGCGCGCGAGCCTGCGGACGTGCGCACCTTCAGCGTTCAGGCCGGAATGAATCATCACGTCATCTGCTTCGGCGAGATGCAGCGAGGCGACATGGCAGCCGCTCGATGGCACGATCGCGCATCGCGCGACCACTTTCGTCGTGCCTCGTCGCACGCCGATTCGTACGGTTGCCACTCGAGCGGATTGCTCAGCTTCCTCCAAGGCGATGTCGACGAGGCCGCCGCGGTTCTCGCAGAGGGTCTCGTGCTCAGTCGGAACGTGGGATATGTGACCGCGACCGCGAACCTGCTCGAGGTGCTGGCCAGAGTCGAGTTCGCGCGTGGCAACGCGTCGTCCGCCGAAGCGGCGTGCGACGAAGCGCTCTCGATTACCGACGACGTCGGCGACGTCTGGCTCGGAACTACGCTCCGTGCCGTCAAGGGCACGCTATTGGCCGCTCGCGGCAGCAGAGCCGAAGCGCTCGATTGGTTCGGACGCAGTTTCGCGATGGCGGACCGGCACGCCCTGTACGCCTTCGGCATGGAGGCGCTGGTCGGACGCGCGGCCGTGGCCCTGGACGATGGGAAACCAGACCTGGCCGCATCGTTGCTCACGTTCGTACGCCGACACGAGCACACGCCCGAATGGATCCGCGCGGCAGCCGATGCTCGGCAGGTCGGTATCGATGCGGACGCGGCACCGTGCGACCTCGATGACGTCCGCGTCGCGATGGTCTCGTCCTGACGTCGCCGTGCGGGCCGACGGTCCATCGGCCCGCACGGCGACGCGTGCGTTCGTTGGAGCGTCAGTTCGCCGACGGTGGGGCGCTTGGTGCCACATCGCGGTTCCAGATGTGGCGGGCGATCGACCAGGCATCGCCAACTCGCCGGTACACGATCAAGAACTTGCCCACCGCGACCGGGTCACCCGCATCGGAGAAGAAGCGGTACGTTCCGGCTCCCCAAGCTTCGTCACCGAGCACGCCGTAGTCCATTAGCGACGAGATCTCGGCGCGGGCCGCGCCGGCGTCCAGGTAGCCTTGGGTGTGCGCGCGAACGGCGTCGCGTCCGTGCGCCTCCGGCGCGTCGGGTGGCATCAACGTGGCCGCCTCGGTGTACAACGCGGCCAGGCCGTCGAGGTCGCCCTCGTTGTAACGAGCTTCCCAGAGGGCGGGAAGGGCCATCAGGTCCCCCGGTCCGGCATCTTGGGCGGTCGCGACCGACAGAGCGAGCCAAGCGAGGAGCGACAGGACGACGATCGGAACATCGATTGGGCGGTTCATGGATCCTCCCGGTACGGGGCGACGACGTGGAGTGTGGGCGTACGACGCGTTCGGCCCTTCGGATTTGGTCGGCGTGGCCCCGACTACGCCGCCAACGTCAGTGAAGCGCGCGACCGTTACGACGGCGTTATCGGCCCGGCCCAAAGATCTGCGAGTGCGCTCACCAACGATCTGCGTTCGTGACGATCGATTGCGTCGCACGTGAACGTTCCTCGCGTCTCGTAGGACGCCCGCGAGCGCCGCCGACCGATCCGCACGGAGGCCGTCCGAGAGCTCCGGAGCTGTCGCGGTCGAGGCCACCGGGCCGGTCAAGATCTACGGCAAGGATCGCGCCGTGGATGGGGTCGATCTGACGGTGCCGCGCGGCGCGGTGTACGGGCTGCTCGGTCACGAGGTCGTGAAGGAGCCGGACGCCGTGCGCGCCCGCGTCAGCCTGACCGGTCAGTTCGCCTCGGTGGACGAGGACCTGACCGGTCGCGAGAACCTGATCCTCATCGCGCGCTTGTACGGAATCGCCTGGGCCGCGCCGCGCGCGCGAGCGGACGAGCTCTTTGGGGCGTTCGAGCTGTCGGACGCGGCACGCCGCCAGGTCAAGACGTACTCAGGGGGGATGCGGCGCCGGCTGCACGTCGCATCGAGCATCGTGGTCGCGCCCGACCTGACGTTCCTCGTCGAGGGCCGCATCATCGCCGAGGGAACGCGGGGCGAACTGAGGGCTTCGGTCGGCAGCGGCGTCGTGAACGTCCGCCTGGACGCGTCGGCGCAACGGCAGGCCGCTGCCGTCATCCATCGCGAGTTGCTCGGTGTCGAGGCGCATCTCGATCCCGACCCGATGGCGCTCTCGGCTCGGGTCGAGAACGGCGACGCCGGTCCTGTTCACGCTGATGTTCACCTACCTTTTCGGTGGTGCGCTGGCGGGCTTGACGGGCGAGTACCTGCAGTTCCTGCTGCCCGGCATCCTGGTCCGGACCATCGTGATCATTATCGTCTACACCGGCTTCTCGCTGAACACCGACATCTCGAAGGGCGTGGCGGACCGGTTCCGGACGCTGCCGATCTGGCAGCCGGCGCTGCTGCTGGTCTTCGCGCTCGGCATCGGGTGGGCGTTCACGATCCTCGACCTCTTGATGACGCTCGCCTTCGCCAGCAACATCTTCGTCGATCCCGCGACCATGCCGTCCCGGCTGCAGGCGTTCGTGGCCGTGAACCCCGTGACGGTCCTCGTCACCGTGGAAGGCTCTCGAAGAATGCGCCGATCGCCGCGGCCGCGCCTTGCGGCCAGGTGTGCGGGCCGTACCCACCCTGCGGCGTGGTGGCGTCGTCGCGGGCGCACCACACGACCGGGTCGGTGACGTCGGCGGCGCCGTGACGCGCGCAACGCAAGCGTGCCAGCGGGCGGGCCGTCAGCGGCACAGCCGGGGCCGCGCCGAGCGCGTTGGCGTGCCGGAACGCGTCGCGCGCCGCCATGCCGTCGCGCACGGGCACAAGCCGGTCGTCCGGATGGTGGACGAGGAGCGCGGCGGCGCCACCGACGCAGCCGTCGCCCTGCAGGCCGCCAGCGACCGACGCCACCGCCCGCACCCGGTCGCCGAGACGGCACGCGACGTCGTTCGCGAAGTACGCGCCGAGCGAGTGGCCGACGACGAACACCCGGTCCAGGTCGAGGCAGTGCGCGTCGCCGAGGTCGGCGATCAGGGCGTCGACCAGCGTGAAGTCGCGCTGCCGTTCGGGCGGGTCGTCCGGCGCTCCCCATGCGAGCGCGCCAGGCGCCACGGCAAGGGCGCGCGGATAGACGACGATCGCGTCGGGCAGCGCCGCGTCGAGCCCGGCGTAGCGACGCAGCTGCCCGGCACCCTGGGAGCGGCCGTGGAAAGCAAGCACCAGGTCGCGCGGCGTGCGGTGGTCCCCTGGGGGGACGCGCGCGAGGAACGTGCGTTCCGTGCCGGCCACGTGCACCCGCTCGGGCGCCGACGCGGCCGACGCTCTGTCGCAGCCGGCCGAGCGGCGCGGCGCGCGGCGCGTGTCGGGAGCCCGCACCGAGGCAGCGATCGTGTCGTCCCCCGCGACCGGCGTCGGGCGCGGCACGCACGCCGTGGCCAGCGCGAACGCTGCGAGCATCGCGAGGACGGCGCGCGCCCAGCCGCGTCGGCGCGCGGGCGGCCGCGACCACGGTCCGATGCGGTCGTGTGCGGTGGCCATGACGGGAGCGTAGCTCCCCGGTGCCTCGCTGTGCTTCGAACCGCGGGCGGACCCGCGAAAAGAGTCATGGTCTCCGTTCGCACAGAGCGTGGTCCCACCGCGACGGCAGGCAGGCACGACCCCGGTCGGAACAGAATCGATCCGCACTCCCGCGTATCATGCTTGCGTGGACGCGTCGGGCCAACACGAATCGAGCGAACGCGAACGGTCACGGGTCGATGCCCTGCGTCGGTACCAGATCCTCGACACGCCGCCCGACGGCGCATTCGACCGCGTCACGGCGCTGGTTGCGAAGCTTCTCGACGTGCCGATCAGCATCGTCAGCCTGGTGGACACCGACCGCATCTGGTTCACGTCGAGCCAAGGGGTGGACGTTCGGGAGGTCGGGCGCGACCCGGGCCTGTGCGCCTCGGCAATCCTGCACGACGCCCCCTACGTCGTGGAGGATGCGGCCATCGACCCACGCACCCTGACGAATCCGCTGGTGGCCGGTGCGCTGGGCCTCCGGTTCTACGCCGGCGTGCCGCTACGCACGCACGATGGGCACGCCCTCGGCATGCTCGCGGCGATCGACGTGCAACCGCGCACGCTGTCCTCGCACGAGATCGAGATCCTGGAGGACCTCGCCGTCATCGTGATGGACGAGATGGAGATGCGGCTGGCGGCGCGAGCGGTGGACGACCTGAATGCAGCGCTGAAGCACGCACACGATGAGCTTCGCAGCGCCCACACCGAACTCGAGGTGCGCGACAGTCACGACGGCCTCACCGGCCTCGCCAACCGGGATGCCGTCTTGTACGTCCTCGACGCACTCTGCGCCCGCTCGTTGCGGGAGGGACGCCCGCTGGCGGTGGTGATCGCCGACGTCGACGGGTTCAAGCAGTTCAACGACGCGGCCGGTCACCTGGCCGGGGACATCGTTCTGCGCGAGGTCGCAGGCCGCCTGACGCGCGCGGCTCGCGCCAGCGACACGGTGGGCCGCTTCGGTGGCGACGAGTTCCTGGTCGTCATGTACCCGTGCGATGCGGAGGACGCCCTCGCGACCACGGAGCGCATCCGTGCGGCGGTGTGCAGCGGGCAGATCGACCTCTCCGCCGAGGGCGCCGAGCCGTGCAGCGTGGGCCTCAGTGCGGGCGGCTACGTCGGCATCGCGACCTCGCCGACGGATGCGCGCACGTTCCTTCGTCAGGCCGACGCCGCTCTCTACCGGGCCAAAGCCAGCGGTCGCGGATGCACGGTGGTCTCCGAGGCCGACGCGGAGGCGTAGCCGTCCGCCACCCGTCCGCCACCCGTCCGCCACCCGTCCGCGACGTGCTACCCGAGCCCGCGCACCCCGTCGTAGATCAGTCGCAGCGACACCAGCGCGACCATGGCGTACATGAACGGATAGAACACCGCCGGCCGCATCCTCCGCACGATGGCGACGCCGGCGCGCACGGCGACGACTGCCAACGGCAGCAGGACTACGGCCGAGGCGAGCGTGCGTGCGTCGAACTGACCGAGCGCTGCGTACGGCACCACCTTCACCGCGTTCACTACCGCGAAGAAGATCACGCTGGTTCCGGTGAACACCTTCGGGTCCAGCCGCAGCGGCAGGGCGTGCACCTGGAACGGCGGGCCGCCGGCGTGCGCCACGAACGACGTGAAGCCGGACAGGGCGCCCCAGAAGCGGGCCGACGCGCGACGCGGCTCGGACGCGACGACCGCCGCTCGTCGTGGCAGCACCGAACGGACGACGAACGCCAGCGCCACCAGCCCCACGATCAACCGAACGAGCGCCTCGGGCGTCGCCGCCGCTGTGAGCCAGCCCAGCGAGATGCCGACCCCCGCCGCAGGTAGCATCGCGACCAACGTGGGGCGATGAAAGTACCCCCGCCACGACCACAGGCCGACCGCGTCCATCATCAGCAGCAGCGGCAGCAGCAGGGCCGCGGCCTGCACCGGCGGCATCACCAGCGCGAGCACCGGCACCCCCAGCATGCCGAACGCCCCGCCCAGACCGCCCTTCGACATGCCCACCAGCGCCACCGCCACGCACCCCGCCAGCAAGGTAGCGGGGTCGGCGAAGTGGGTCTGCGCCCACAGGTCGGACCAGGGAACGCCGATCATCGCGTCAGGCTATCCCTCGGGCCGGGCGCGCGGTAGCGTAGCGCGGTCGCGATCGGCGACCGACCGCCAGCTACGACCACCACTCCTCCCCGTCACCTCGACCCGTCACCTTTACCTGTCCCCCTTTCCGCGACCGACTTGCGTACCCAGCCACCGGAGCCCTGCATGCCCCAGCTCGACGACGTCCTACGCCGCATCGACGACCGCCTGGACCAGGAACGTGCCGCGCTCCTCGACGTCAGCCACCGCATCCACGGCCATCCCGAGACCCGCTTCGAAGAGGTCCAGGCCGCCGCCTGGCTCAGCGAGTCGCTCGAAGCGCACGGGTTCTCCGTGGAGCGCGGCGTCGGAGGGCTTCCCACCGCCTTCCGCGCCCGCATGGACGGCCAGGGCCCCGGCCCTACCGTCGCGGTGCTGTGCGAGTACGACGCCCTTCCCGGCCTCGGCCACGCCTGCGGGCACAACGTGATCGCCAGCATGGGGCTGGGCGCCGGTGTGGCGCTCGCGCCGTTGATGTCGGAGTGGGGAGGCACGCTGCTGGTGCTCGGTACCCCTGCGGAGGAGGGGGGTGGCGGCAAGGTGACGCTGCTAGAGGCGGGCGTCTTCGACGGTGTGGACGCGGCGATCATGATCCACCCGTACAAGTCCAGCCACCCGAGCATGGGGAC
>JBBDSD010000210.1:0-1180 GCA_040905065.1 Trueperaceae bacterium
TACGGCTGCGGATGGTGGACGTCGGTTGGGTCGCGGCGGTGCCCAGCGACGAGGGGGACGGCGTCGAACCGCTGCACCCGCCCGCCACGCGACCGCGCGCGACCGGGGACGGGGACCGTTCGGGTCAGGACCGAACCTCGCCCGGGCCCGATGCGGCCCGCGCGGCGAACGGCGGCGTCGCTGCCGGCACGGCGGACGCGTCCGATCGGGAGGACGCCCGCAGCGAGCCGGAACGGATGATCGACCGCCTGGTCGAACGGCTGCGCGAGGAGGGCCTGGGCGCGCCTGCGGCGCGCCTGGTCACGTCGTACGGCGGGTACGGTCGTGATCTCGAGGAACGTCGCGAACTGTACGCCAAGCTGCGCTCGTTGCTGGTCGAGCGGAGCGCGACCGAATGATCAAGGTGGTGGCGGTCGGGGACGTGCACGGCATGTGGGCCGAGTTGTGGCGCGTCCTCAAGGCCTCGGCCGCCGCCACGCCTCGCTACGAACCGAGCGCCGCCCTGATCGACGGTCGTCTGCAGGTGGTCTGCGTCGGCGACCTGGTGCACTACAAGGACGCGCGGGCCTACGCCAACGCCGTCGGCGTCGAACCGTACGATCCGAGCGATCCCGATCAGTTGCGGCGGGCCGCCCGGGCGCAGATCCGCGAGCTGGTGCGGTTCAAGCGGTTCTGCGACGAGGCCGCCGGCAACGTGCAGGTGATCCTCGGCAACCACGACGACGCCGCGCTGCACCACCGCTACGAGCTGTCCACCCGTGGCGGCCTGCGGCACGTGGAGTTCGACCCGGAGCAGGGCGGCGTGCCGCTGCCCGACGACCTGGCGGCGTGGTTCGCCTCGTTCCCGCGGGAGGTGCGGCACCACGGGGTGCAGTTCGCGCACGCCGGCCCCACGCCGGGCATGCAGGAGTTCGACGATTTCTTCTATCACGACCCCGACACGAAGCGCTGGTGGTACGAAAAGCCGGAGCTGGTGCGGCAGGCGGGACATCGGTTCGGCGTGTACGGGCATACCGTCATGAAGGACGGCGTCTACGTCGATCCCGAGCAGGGCGTGGCGATGATCGACGCGCTGGCGCAGGCGCAGTTCTTCGAGATGCTGCTGGACGAGAACCGCTTGGACTACGGCGTGGTGCGTTCGTAGCGGGGGTGGGTCCTAGAGCCCGTACCCGCCGTCGTC
>JBBDSD010000211.1:0-1173 GCA_040905065.1 Trueperaceae bacterium
AACAAGGTAACTGTACCGGAAGGTGCGGTTGGATCACCTCCTTTCTAAGGAGTCGAAGCACGGGTCGTCGCGAACCGGATTGATCATGGAGCACGAGAGCGTGCGCGTCCTACGGGGCGCGCACGCTTTTTTCGTGCCTCGTGACGTCGAGCCTAGGCACGGCGAGGATGCCGAGCCGGTATCGGCGTAGCGACCTGCCGAACTCGCTGAGGCGACCTCGCTCAGGTTTCGGGCGGCCTGCCCTTCGCGGCCAACGACGCCAACCGCAGCAACCGTCCCGGTCCCGCGCCCACAGCGATGCGCCACGCCTGCGGATTGCGCTCGGCGACGCGCCCTACGCGGCGCCAGAGTTCGTCCAGCACAGCGTCGGGCGTGTCCAGCGCCGGCGTCAAACGCACCACGCCGGAGGCGGAGAGGCTGACGCAGCCGTGCACCCCGCCGAGGTGCAGAGCCCGAACGCCCAGACCGCTCACGAACAACCGCGCCAGCGCCTTGCGGCCGCCCAGCAGACCGGGGCGGATGGCGTGACGCAGCTCGAGCGCGAACAGCATGCCTGCACCGCGCACCTCGCGGATCAGGCCCGGGTGCGCCGCGGCGATGGTGCGCAGCCGCGCCAAGCCGGCCGCGCCGTGCTCGCGGGCCCGCACGTCGTACGCCCCTTCGACCAGCATCTCGAGCGACCGGAGCGCGACCGCCATCGCCAGGCCGTTGCCGGCGAAGGTGCTGGAGTGGCGCCGCGAAGAGAAGCCCGGAAGCATCGACGCCACCAGCCCGTTTCGGGCCAACGTCGCACCGATCGGTACCAGCCCGCCCGAGAGCGGCTTGGCCAGGGTGATCACGTCCGGATCGAGCCCGCCGGCCACGCTGGCGAACCAGTGGCCGGATCGGCCGAGACCGCTCTGGATCTCGTCCGCGATCACCGGAACGCCGTGCTCCACCCGGATCCGCTCCACCTCGGCAAGGAACTCCTGCGGTGGCGTCACCACCCCGCCCTCGCCCTGCACCGGCTCCAGCAAGATGGCGGTGATCGCGTCGGGACCGGAGGCGTAGATCTCGCGCTCCAGCGCTTCAATGTTTCCGTACGGCAGGGCCTTCACGCCGGGCAGCAACGGACGGAACGCCCGTTGGTAGTCCTCGTTGGGGGTCACGGACAGGGCGCCGAGCGTCTTGCCG
>JBBDSD010000212.1:0-1169 GCA_040905065.1 Trueperaceae bacterium
CGAGTCCTCGAGCAGACGGCTGCACCCGTACCAGATGCCGAACAGCAGGGTGGCCATGCCTTCGCGCCGGTCCTTGCGGATGAACCACCAGAGCACCCCGAACAGCACCGCGGCCAGCAACATGTCGTAGAGCGCGGCCTGGTGGAGCCCCACGCCCTGGGCGATCACCCCGCCGGCGTCGCGCAGGATGACCTCGTCACGGGCGACCGTGATCACCGATCCGTCAGACAGCTGGGCCTGACAGAGATCGTTCACACAGGTGAACGGTGGGGCGATGGTCCCGCCCCGGTACGTCCACGCCAGCAGCCACGACGTGGGCTTGCCCAGGTGGTCGGCGATGATGAGGTCGCCGATCCGCCCGATCACGATGCCGAGCGCCAGCGCCGGCGCGATCGTATCGGCGACCTGGAAGAAGCGGAGGTGGAACCGGCGGATGTTCACCGCGTTCGCGATCGTCGCCCCCGCGATCCCGCCGAGCAGCGAGATCCCGCCCTGCCAGATGTACAGCCACTCGAGCGGGCTCTCGAACTCCGACGAGTGGGCCATGACGTAGCCGACGCGGGCACCGACGATGGCACCGATCAACGACCAGAACGCGACAGATGAGATCGCGATCGGCGGGATGTTCCGACGCCGCGCGAGCCGTCCGAAGGGCACCGTGCCGATAAGGAACCCGATCGCGATGAACAGCCCGTGCGGCGACAGCTGCAGTGGGCCGATGCCGATCCGGTCGATGACCGGCCAGCCGATCGCGGCGAGGAAGGGATCCATCACGGGCGAGCCTAGCAGCGGTGGGTGCTAGCCTCGGCCGCGCGGCCACAGACGCGCCACCGTACGCCCGAGCAGGAGGCCACTCGTCACGTCACCGGGGTAGTGCACGCCCAGGTACACGCGCGAGGCCGCGACCGCCGTGTCGAGTCCACCGAGCAACGCCCGCGGGGTCGGCCCGAGACCCAGCTCGCGCGCGGCCACACGGGTGAACGTCGTGAGGACGGCTGGGTGCGACGACGGCCATGAGGTCGCCATCGGCTGCGCGATCAGCAGCCGGGTGCCACCGGGGTCGGCATCGCTCGGGCGGGGACGGGCCACCACCTTCTTGACGCCCTGCAGCAGGACCCAGGTGGTCGTCGCGGCCGCGGCCGCGCGTGCGGCCTGGCGCGGACGCCCCA
>JBBDSD010000213.1:0-1167 GCA_040905065.1 Trueperaceae bacterium
GAAGCAGTCCGCCGTCGGGGAACGCCAGATCGTCGATGCCGTACGTCGTCATGACGGCAAGTCTACCCGCCGGCCGCGGCGTGCAGCGCGCGATCGAGGTCGGCGGTCAGGTCGTCCGGATGCTCGATGCCGACCGAGACGCGCAGCAGATCGGGCGGGGTGGGCGTGTCCGGCCCTTCGACCGGCGCCCGGTGCTCGATCAGGCTCTCCACCCCGCCCAGGCTGGTGGCGCGCGCGAACAGGCGCGTGCCGGACGCGACGCGGCCGGCCACCTTCGCCCCGCCGTGCACCCGGAACGACAGCATCGCTCCGTACCGCGTCATGCGGCGCCGCGCCAGGTCGTGCTGCGGATGGGACGCCAGACCCGGATAGGCGACCGACCGGACCGCCGGATGGGAGTCGAGGAAGGAAGCGATCCGTTCGGCCCCGTCGCACGCCGCGCGTAGACGCAACGACAGGGTCCGCAGACCGCGCAGGGCGAGCCAGGCGTCGAACGGGCTAGGTACGGCGCCCTCGTGCGTCTGCAACCAACGCACGGCGGCGAAGGCGGCGTCGTCCTCGTCGCGAGCCAGGACGGCGCCCCCCAGCACGTCGCTGTGGCCGGCCAGGTACTTCGTGGTCGAGTGCACCACCAGATCCGCCCCGTCGGCGAACGGATCGGCGACGCCCGGCGGCGTCCAGGTCGCGTCGACCACCACCGTCGCTCCGGCGGCGTGCGCCAGCCCAGCCACGGCGGGCAGGTCGGTCAGCTGCAGGCCGGGGTTCGATGGGGTCTCGACCCAGACCAACGCCGTTGCGTCCGTCACGGCTCGCTCCCACGCCCCCAGGTCGCCCCCATCGACGGTCGCGACCTCCCAACCGAAGGCGGGGCTCTGGCCGTGCAGCCAGGCGCGCAGGCCGTGATACATGTCGCTCGGCACGACCAATCTCGATCCTGGCGGCGCGCCACGGAGCGCCGCGGCCGCCGCCGCGGAGCCGGACCCGAACGCGGCCGCCGCGCCCGCCCCCGGCGTGACGCCTACCAGCGCACGCTCCCAACGCTCGCGGGTGGGGTTGGAGCTTCGGGCGTAGACGTGAGCGCCGACCGGTTCGCCGTGCCCGTCGCGCCGGAAGGTGGTGCTGGGATGGATCGGGGGCGCGACCGCTCCGGTCGCCGCGTCCGCCTCG
>JBBDSD010000214.1:0-6873 GCA_040905065.1 Trueperaceae bacterium
CGTCGTGGCTGCCGTCGCGGCGGCGGGAGTGCCCGGGGCGGGGCGCGCCTTCGGCGTCGTCGCCGTCGATGCGGCGTCCGCGATCGTACTTGCCGCGAAGCGCGTCGCTCTTGGTGCGGTCCCACAGGGGGGTGCCGTCGTAGTAGGCGGCGCGGCCCAGCACGTGCGCCGCGATCGGCGCCGTCAGCAGCAGGAACGCGAAGGTGAGCAGCGCCTTGGTGGTCACCGCCACCTCGCCGAACAGCACCATGGCGCCGGTCAGGATCAGCCCGGCTCCCAGCGTGCCGGCCTTGGTGCCGGCGTGCATGCGCATGAACAGGTCGGGGAAGCGCACCGCGCCCAAGCCGGAGATGAGCAGGAAGAAGGCGCCCGCCCAGAGCAGCAGCGCTGCGATCAGGTCGGTCATTCCTTCCTCCGTCCCCGCCGCTCGATGAAGCGGGAGAAGGCGACCGTGCCCAGGAACGAGACCAGCGCCAGCGCGATGGCGGCGTCCAGCAGCACCGCCTGATCGGAGGCGACGGCGACCAGCGCGATGACGGAGACCGACATAAGACCGATCATGTCCAGCGCCATCACCCGGTCGGGCAGGCTGGGGCCGCGCGCCACCCGGTAGAACGCCATGAACAACGCGGCCGCGACCGCGACCAGCGCCGCTTGGGCCGAGAAGGCGAGGAAGGCGGACATCAGCGGAACACCTCCTGGATGCGGCGCTCGAACGAACTCTTGATCTCCTGCGCCAAGCGTTCGGGATCACTGCCGTACATGGCGTGCACGTACAGGCACGACTTGTCGTCGGCGACGTCCAGCGACAGGGTGCCGGGCGTCAACGAGATCAGGTTCGCCAGCAGCGTGATCTCCGCGTCGCTGGTCACGTCCAGCGGCACCGCGATCACGGCTGGGGTCATCGTCATCTCCGGCCGGATCACGTCGATCGCGACCCGCACGCTGGAGAGCAGCAGCTCCTTGAGGAAGAAGAGCGCCAGGCCGATCGCGCGCAGGAACCGCACCGTGTAGCGCGCGTCGCCCAGCGCGCCGCCGACGAACTGCAGCACCCCCATGCCGACCAGGAAGCCGATCACCAGGTTCACTTCGCTGAGCGAGCCGGTGGCGAGCGCCCACACGAACGCCAGCATCAGATTGAGCGCGAACAGGTTCACGGCGACCCCTCCACGCCCGACGCGGCCGCCTCGCCCAGGACCGCCGCCACGTAGCCGGCTGGATCCAGCAGCTCGGCCGCGGCCGCCTCCGCCAGCGCCAGGAACGGCGTACCCCAGAACCCGATCAGGAGCGTCACCGCCGCCAGGCCCACGACCGGCGCGACCATCGTCGCCGGCGGACGCGGGCCCAGCGTGCGGCCTTCCGGCAGCGGCGACCAGAACGCGGACTGCCAGATCTTCGTCATCGAATAGATGGTCAGCAGCCCGACCAGCAGGGCGACCGCCACGATCCACCAGGCCTGCGCCTCGACCCCGGCCAGGACCACCACCAGCTTGGCCCAGAAGCCGCTGAGCGGCGGGAAGCCGGCCAGCGAGAACGCCGGGATCAGGAACAAGATCCCGAGCAGCGGATAGTGACGGTACAGCCCGCCCAGGCGGTCCAGTTCGAAGCTGCCGCCCACCCGGCGCGCCAGGCCGGCGACGAAGAAGAGGTTCGCCTTCACCACGATGTGGTGCACCAGGTAGAACACCGCGCCCGCCAGCGCCAACGGCGTGTAGAGGGCGAGGCCCATGATCATGTACCCGATCTGGCTGATGATGTGGAACGACAAGATCTTGCGGAACTCGTTCTGCGCCGCCGCGCCCAGCACGCCGGTCAGCATCGTCAGTCCCGCGATCCACAGCAAGATCGTGTGCGTGTACGCCACGTCGTGCGTGAACAACAGCGTGAACGACCGGATCAGTGCGTACACCCCGACCTTCGTCAGCATCCCCGCGAAGATCGCGGAGATCGCCACCGGAGGCGTGTGGTACGACGCCGGCAACCAGAAGAAGAGCGGGAACAGCGCCGCCTTGATGCCGAACGCGATCAGGAACAGCATGGACAGCATCGTCACCAGCGCCGGCGGCGCCTCGGCCAGGGCTCCCACCAAGTCGGCCATGTTCAGCGTTCCGGTCAGGCCGTAGGTGAGCCCGATCGCCGCCAGGAACAGCATCGACGAGACCAGGTTCACGGCCACGTACTTCAGGCCGCCCTCCAACTGATCGCGACGGTTGCCGAGCGTCAGCAGCACGAAGCTCGAGATCAGCAGCACCTCGAACCAGACGTACATGTTGAACAGATCGCCGGTCAGGAAGGCGCCGTTGATGCCGGCGACCAGCACCTGGAACAGCGGGTGGTAGCCGAGCGACTCGCGGTGAGCATCGATATCGCTCAGGGCGTACACCGACGTCGCCAACGCCATCAGCGCACTGATCACCACCATGATCGCCGACAGGTGATCGGCCACGAAACTGATGCCGAACGGCGCCTCCCAGCCTCCACCCTGCATTACCTGGATGCCGTGCTGCGACACTTGCGCCAGGAGCAGCAACGAGAGCACCAGCAGCAGGGCGCTGGCGACGGTCGACACGCCGCGCTGCAGCGCCGGCCGGCCGGTGAAGGCGAAGGCGAACGCGGCGGCCGCCAGCGGTAGCGCGACGGGAGCGACGACCAGCCAACTCACGGTGATCCCTCTGGGCGTACGTCCTCGTCGCCTAGGAAGGGGAGGTCGCCCGTCTGCGCCGCCCCGGACGACACCGGGTGCGGGTCGTGCAGGCGGGGGATCATCTCGTCGGTCCGGACCGTGCCCAATCGTTCGTACGTGCGCAGCAGCAGCACCAGCGCGAACACGGTCAGACCGAACCCGATCACGATCGCGGTCAGGATCAGCGCCTGCGGCAAGGCGTTGGCGATCTCCGTCTGCGGCACCGAGGCGTCGGCCGGCACCAGCGGCGCCGCCCCCCGCGTCAGGCGCCCGGCGACGAAGATCGATACGTTCACCGAGCCGGACAGCAGGATCAGGCCGAAGACGAAGCGCAGCATGTTGCGTTGCATCACCAGGTACAGGCCGGAACCGAACACGATCCCGACGGTGATGGCGACCAGGACCTCCATCAGTGCTCCTCCAGCGCGAACAGCATCGTCAGGATCGTGCCCACCACCACCAGGTAGACGCCGACGTCGAACAGCAGCACGGTGCTGAGCTTGACCTCGACCGGCCCGACGTCGAAGATCCACCACAAGCCGGTCAGGAAGTCGTGCGACGCCAGGCCGGCCAGCAGGCCCGCCCCCACCGCGGCCAGCAGCCCCAGCCCCAGCATCCGGCGCGGACTGGTCGGCAGCAACCGCTCGGCGGTCGGGGCGCCGAACGCGATCGCGTACAGCGCGATCGCCGCAGCACCGACCAGCCCACCGATGAAGCCGCCGCCGGGCAGGTCGTGTCCCCGCAGCAGCAGGAACACGCTGAACAGAAGCAGGACCGCCAGAAGCAGGCGCGAGGCGCTCCTCAGGATCAGACTGTTCATGGCGTCCGCCCCCCGTTCCCATCGGCATTCCCGTCGTCGATGCCGCGCGGGCCGTCGTGCGGCTGGGGACGCTCGCGACCGTGCCACCGCCGCAGCAGCGCGTAGGTGCCCGACGCGGCCACCGCCAGCACCACGATCTCGCCGATCGTGTCCAGTGCCCGGAAGTCGACCAGGATCACGTTCACGATGTTCCTTCCGTGCGCTTCGGGGTACGACGCCGCCTCGAAAAAGTCGCTGAGGGTGCGGTCCAACGGAACCGTCACCACCGCCAGCAGCAGCACCGTCAGCAGCAGCCCGCCCGACACCGCCACGACCCCGGACAGCGCCCGCTCACCGTGGCGCGGCTCCTCACGGAGCAGCGCGTGCGGCAGGCGCACCAGTACCAGCGCCACGATGATCACGATCAGGGTCTCGACCAGGAACTGCGTGATCGCCAGATCGGGCGCCGAGAACAGCACGAACACCAGCGCGAAGCCGAAGCCGACCACACCGAGCGCGGTGATCGCCACCAGCCGCGAGCGAGCCTGCACCACCGCCAGCGCGGCGACCACGATCAACGCTAGGAAAGCGACCTCGTGCACGCTTCCCCACTCGAACGCGGGCGCGATGTGCACGCCGCCCTGCAGCAGCAACGTCACGCCGCTCAGGCCTACCGCGAACGCCAGAATGATGGTGAGGTGGTGCCGCAGATCGTCGGACTGCAGCACCCGCGTCTGCCACGCCGCCACGCGCTTCAGGCCGGTCAGCAGCCCTTCGTACGCTCCTGCCGGACCGAACGTCGTGGCGCCGAACGCGCTGCGGAGCCGGTCGTGCAGCGGCCGCCAGGCGAGGGTTAGCACCACGCCGGCAGCGACCGTCGCCAGCGACAGCCACAGCGCCGGCGTGAGGCCGTGCCACAGCGCGAGATGGAAGTCCAGCGGCTCGCCGGCCATCGCGCTGGCGCCCGGCACCACCAGCGCCTGCCCGATCGTGTCCGGCATCAGGCCGAACGCCAGGCCCGCGAGCGCCAGCAGCATCGGTCCCGACCACATCGACAGGGGCGCTTCGTGCGCCGCCTTGGGCGCCCGTAGCTCGCGCCCCACGAACGGCTTCAGGGCCACCAGCACTGTGATCACCAGCATCACGGCGCTGGCCGCGACCAGAGCCGCCAGCGCCCACGGCACCGGGAACAGTGCCTCGTACGCCAACTCCTTGCCGACGAACCCGAACATCGGGATCAGCCCGGCGGCGCTGACGCCCGCCAAGAGCGCGACCGCCCAGGTGAACGGCATGACGCGCCCTAGGCCACGCAGGGCGGTGACGTCGCGGCTGCCGGCCTCGTGATCGACGCTGCCGGCGATCATGAAGAGCGGCGCCTTGTACAGCGCGTGCGCGATCATGAACGCGATCATCGCCTCCGCCGCCAACGGCGTGCCCACCCCGATCAGCAGCACCAGCGTGCCCAACGCGATCAGGGTCGAGTACGCCAACAGCCGCTTGCTGTCGCGTTGCAATAGCGCTAACGTCGCTGCCGCCACGATGGTGGCGGTGCCCGCCGTCGCCAGGATCCAGAACCAGGCGGGGTGATCGTTCATGCCTGGCCCGGTGCGGGCCAGCAGGTAGACGCCCGCCTTGACCATGGTCGCGCTGTGCAGGTAGGCGGAGACCGGCGTGGGCGCCGCCATCGCGTTCGGCAGCCAGAAGTGGAACGGGAACTGCGCCGACTTCGTCAGCGCCCCCAGAATCACCAGCAGCATCGCGGCCAGGAAGAACGGGTGTGCCTGCAACGCGGCGGGATCGGCCAGGATCTCGCTGATCCGGTAGCTGCCGGCCGCGCTGCCCAGGATCAGGAAGCCTCCCAGCATCGCCAGGCCGCCGCTGCCGGTCACCAAGAGCGCCTGCAGCGCGCTGTCGCGACTGGTGGAGGACTCGTGCTTGTACCCGACCAGGAAGTACGAGGTCAGGCTGGTCAGCTCCCAGAACACGAAGAGGGCGATCAGGTCGTCCGCCAGGACCACGCCCAGCATCGCCGCCATGAACGACAGCAGGATCAAAAAGAAGCGCGGCAGCTGCCGGTCGCCGCGCAGGTAGCCGCCGGCGTAGACCGTGATCACGGTCCCGATCGAGGTGATCATCAGCGCGAACGTCAGCGACAGCCCGTCCAGCCGGAACGCCAGGTCGACCCCCAACGCCGGCAGCCACGGCACCACCTGCGTCAGGGCGCCGCCGTCCGCTACCGCCGGCAACTGCGCCGCGAACCAGAAGGTCAGGGCGGCCGGCACCAGCGCCAGCACCCACCCCACCCTGTCGCCCAGCGGCCGCGTGATCGCTGGCGCGACGAACGCCGCGACGAACCCGACCAGAACGGCGGTCAGCATGCAGGCCCGGTCGGCAAGGACATCGGCGGTTCCTCCAGGGGCGTCAGGGGCGTACCCTTAGCGGCGGGTCGCGATCGGGATCATGACGATGCGCGCAGGGCGGCGCGCGCGCGTGCCGGCCCGCGCTCGCGGTCGTTTCGGCGGACCGAGGGGAGCGCTCGGTCGTGCCGAGCGCAGACGATGCCGATTGTACCCGCACCCGGCGGCGCCCGTGTGACGCGCGTTCCGGTCGGCTTGCTTGGCTCAGCGCACCGTCGGTCGCTGCAGCGCGTCGGGCAGCGTGACGTCGTCCTCGCCCGCCGCGATCAGGAACAGGTGGTCCCCCTCCTCCAGGAGGACCTGCCCGCGCGGCGCGACCAGGCGGCCGTTCCGGTGGATCGCCGCGATCACCACGTGGTCCGGCAGGGCCAGCTGGTGCAGCCCCATCCCGATCGCGGGGGTGCCCTTGGCGAGATGCACGTCCAGCACGCTGCCTTCGATCGGCGTGAAGCCGCTGAGCTCGAGGCGCAACGGAGGTTCGGGCGGGACCGGAGCGGTCTGCCCCAGCAGCCGGGCGATCGGCCCCAACCCCAGCCCTTGCAGCAGCGTGCCGACCAGCACCACCACCAGCACCAGGTCCAGGATCGTCTCGCCCCCCTCCACGCCGTTCATGAGCGGCACCAACGCCAGCACGATCGGGACCGCGCCCTTCAGGCCGCCCCACGACAGCAACGCAAGTTCGCGCACGTTGAGAGCGTGACGCCGGCGGAGCCGTCCGAGCGGCAGCAGGGTCGTGATCACCGACAGCGGGCGCGCGATCAGCAGCGACGCCGCCGCGACCGCCAACCCGGCGGGAACGGCGGCCACGGTCCGATCGGGCACCGCCAGCAGGCCCAGGATCAGGAACATCGCGATCTGGGCGCCCCAGGCGGCGCTGTCCAGCACCGACCGGATCGCCGGCTTGCCGGCCAGCCGCCGGTTGCCGATCACCACGCCGGTCAGGTAGATCGCCAGGAACCCGTTGCCGCCCAGCA
>JBBDSD010000215.1:0-6853 GCA_040905065.1 Trueperaceae bacterium
GCGCGGCGGATCGAACAGGCGCTGGACCAGCCAGTCGTAGATCTCGCGGTTGTTCTCGAACTCCAGGGTGCAGAGGCTGTGCGTGATCCCCTCGATCGCGTCGGAGAGGGGGTGCGCGAAGTCGTAGAGCGGGTAGACGTGCCAGGCGTCCCCGGTGCGGTAGTGCGCCGCGTGGCGGATGCGGTACAGCACCGGGTCGCGCATCAGCATGTTGGGGCTGGCCATGTCGATCTTGGCGCGCAGCACGTGCGCGCCCTCGGCGAACTCGCCGTCGCGCATGCGCCGGAACAGGTCCAGGCTCTCCTCGGTCGGTCGCTCCCGATCGGGGATGGGACGGCCGGGCGTGGTGACGGTGCCGCGGTGTTCGCGGATCGCCTCCTCCGACTGCGAGTCGACGTAGGCGTCGCCGCGCTCGATCAGGCGGCAGGCCAACTCGAAGAGGCGACCGAAGTAGTCGCTGGCGAAGCGTTCCTCGGTCCAGGTGAAGCCGAGCCAGCGCACGTCGTCCCGGATCGCCTGCACGAACTCGGGGTTCTCGGTCGTGGGGTTCGTGTCGTCGAAACGGAGGAAGGTGCGGCCGCCGTAGTCCCGCGCCACGCCGAAGTCCAGGCAGATCGCCTTGGCGTGCCCGATGTGCAGGTACCCGTTCGGCTCCGGTGGGAAGCGGGTGACGACCTCGTCGGTGCGACCGGCGCGAAGGTCGGCGTCGATGGCGTCGGTGACGAAGTTGCGGGCGACGACGCGGTCCTCGTCCCGGGTCGGGATGCGGGAGTCCGGACGGGAGTTCATGGATCTGCAGTCTACACGCGGACCGTCGGGAACGGCTTTCGGGGGGCGACGCCGCTGCATGGACGGCGTATCCGGCGCGCCGCGGGCCGGAGCCGCCTCAGACCCAGCCGATCAGCTGGTACAGCAGGAACGCTGCGGGAAGACCGAACAGGTTCGAATCGAGCCGGTCCAGCACCCCGCCGTGCCCGGGCAGGAACACGCCCGCGTCCTTGACGCCGGCCCACCGCTTGATCAGGCTCTCGAACAGGTCGCCCAGCATGGCGACGGTAGCGACCAGCAGCGCGAACGCCAACGCCGCTGCGGGGTGCAGGCTGGGCCCCAGATCGAGCGCGGCGCCGCCCCACGACGCGAGCGGCACGACCAGGGCGGCCAGAGCCAGGCCGCCCAGCGCTCCCTCGATCGTCTTGCCGGGGCTGAGCACCGGCGCCAACGGTCGCCGCCCGAGGGAGCTTCCGATCGCCCACCCGCCCACGTCGGAGGCGACGATCGCCAGCAGCGGCAGCAACAGGGTCATCAGGCCGACCTGCGGGTCGGGCGACAGGCGCAGCGTCAGCACGTAGCTGAACGCGTAGGGGATCCACAGGTACCCGAGCAGCCCGTAGGCGATGCCGGGCAGGGCGTCGCGGCGAGGACTGCGGATCGCTCCCGCCAGCAACGCCAGCAGGAAGCCCATCAGCAGCACCTCGCGCGCCGGCATGCCGCCGTACGGCCACGCCAGAGGGTGTCCTGGCGGCACGGCGGCGGGCAGCGTCAGGAGCGTCATCACCAGCAGGCCGGCGCGCGGCACCCGCACGCCCCGCAGTCGCATCATGGCGGCGTACTCGAAGATGGCGACGCCGCTCAACGCCAAGTAGACCGGTGCCAGCAGCGGCAGGCCGGCCCAAACGACGGCGAGCGCAGCGAGGAACGCGGCCAAGGCGGACGACACCCGCACCCCGAGCTTGCGGAGGGGCGAGCGGGTGGGCGCGTCGTCGTCGCGAGCCACGTCGAACGGAGCGTGGGAGGCGAGCGTCGTCCGCTCCTGCCTCACACCTCCATGATGTCCGCTTCTTTGCTCTTGACGCGCGCATCGATCTTGTCGGCGAAGGCGTCGGTCAGCTTCTGGACCTCCGCTTCGCCCCGGCGCACGTCGTCCTCGGTGAGCTCGTTCTCCTTGCGCATGTCGGCGAGTTCCTGGTTCGCGTCGCGGCGGATGTTGCGGATCGCGACCTTCGCTTCCTCCGCCATGTGCTTCACGGTCTTGACCAGGTCGCGCCGACGCTCGTCGTTGAGGGGCGGAACGGTGATGAACACCGCGTCGCCCTGGTTGCTGGGGTTGTAGCCGAGATCGGACTCGCGGATGGCGCGCTCGATCTCCGGCATGACGCTCTTGTCGAACGGCGAGATCAGCAGGGTGCGGGGGTCGGGCGTACTGACGTTCGCTACCTGGTTCAGCGGCATGCGGGTGCCGTAGTACTCGACGTGCACCCGGTTCAGCGTCTGCGGGTTGGCGCGGCCCGTCCGCACCGTGCCGACGCTGCCCTCGAAGGCGTCGTACGACTTCTGCATCCGGTCGTTCGTCTCGTTCAGAATCGTCTTCATGGGTGTCGCCTCCCGGCGGCGGGCGCCCGCCGCGTCGTCGATGGTCCCGGCGAGTCTACCGCGAGCCGGTCAGGCGAATTCGCTGCCGACGTCGGCAGCGATGCGGGTCCCGACCTCGTCCCCGTCCAGCAGTCGGCACAGCGTGCCTTGCTCGAAGATGTCGAACACGTGGACCGGCATCGATCGCCCCATGCAGAGGCTGATGGCGGTGGCGTCCATCACCTTCAGGTCCTTGTTCAGCACGTCCAGGTACGACAGCGTCCGGTAGCGACGCGCCTCGGGATTCCGGTTCGGATCGTCGTCGTACACGCCGTCCACCGCGTTCTTCGCCATCAGCACGGCGTCGGCGTCGATCTCGAGCGCGCGCAGGGCGGCGGCGGTGTCCGTGGTGAAGAACGGGTTGCCGGTCCCGCCTCCGAAGATGACCACCCGGTTCTTCTCCAGGTGCCGCAGGGCGCGCCGGCGGATGTACGGTTCGGCGACCTCCTGCATGCTGATCGCCGACATCACGCGGGTGTCGATGCCCTGCTGCTCGAGCGCGTCCTGGAACGCGACGGCGTTCATGACGGTGGCCAGCATGCCGACGTAGTCGGCGGTGGCGGGGTCCATGCCGTTCCCCTGCTGGCTGCCGCGCCAGAAGTTGCCGGCGCCGACGACCACCGCCAGGTCAACGCCGCGGCGGTGGGCCGCGGCGATCTCCTGCGCGAGCGAGCGGGTGGCGTCGGGCGAGACGCCGAAACCGGAAGGTCCGGCCAGGAACTCGCCCGAGAGCTTGAGCAGCACCCGCTTCACGGTCACTCCCCGATCGCGATGCGGTGGAACGCGCCGACCTGGATGTTCTCCCCGATCGTGGCGATCGACTCCTTGAGGAGTTGCTCGACCGTCTTGTCGTCGTCCTTCACGTACGGCTGCTCCAACAGTGCGATGTCGGAGAAGAACTTGCCGAGACGCCCCTCGACCATCTTGTCGACGATGTTCTCCGGCTTGCCCTCCTCGAGCGCCTGGTTGCGCAGCGCGTCGCGCTCCGCTTCGACGGTCGCTGGGTCCACCTGGTCGCGCGACACCGCCCGCGGGTTGGCCATGGCGATGTGGATGGCGATGTTCCTGGCCAGCTCCTGGAACTGCTCGTTGCGAGCGACGAAGTCGGTCTCGCAGTTCAGCTCCACGATCACGGCGATCTTGCCGTTGTGGTGGACGTAGCTGCCGACGAACCCTTCCTTGGCGATACGGTCCGACTTCTTGGCGGCCTTGGCGATGCCGCGTTCGCGCAGCAGGGCGGCGGCCTTCTCGACGTCACCGTCCGTCTCGGTGAGGGTGTTCTTGACGTCCATCATGCCGGCGCCGGTCATCGCGCGCAGCTTCTTGATGTTCTCCATGGTCACGGCCATCGTGCGGTCCTCCTGGGGGACGAGCGGCGGAACGCGGTGCGCGTCGCCACCCGCGGGTCGGGAACGGGGTGCCTCAGGCGCCGGTCGCGTCGTCGCGCTTCGCGTCCGCATCGTCCGTGTCGGACGGGGCTGCGGCGTCGTCGGTCGCCTCCGGAGCGGGTGCCTCCGGAGCGGGTGCCTCCGGCGCAGGTGCCTCCTCGGCGAGCTTGGTCGCTTCGGCGGACGTTTCGTCGGCCGCCGGTTCGCCGCTCTGGGAAGGCGTGGCTGGGGCGTCCGGCGCGGTCGCGGCGTTGCTCGCCGCGGGAGCCGCCGGGGCGGGCGCGGGCTTCGGGGTCGGCGCGGCCGCTTCGGGGCCCTCGCCACCGGCGGCGGCGGCCTGGATGGTCCGTTCCGGCGAGGAGACCGGCAGCTTCAGCGTCTGGCGATCCTCCTCGTTCAGTTCCTGCATGGGCTTGTCGACCGGTGCGGCGTCGGCGCCGCCCTTCACCTCGACGATCGCGTCCGCCAGGCGGGCGGTGACCAACTGGATCGAGCGGATCGCGTCGTCGTTGCCGGGGATGATGTAGTCCAGCACGTCCGGGTCGCTGTCGGTGTCCGCCAACGCCACGCAGGGAATGCCCAGCTTGTTGGCTTCCTTGGCGGCGATCGCTTCCTTGGTGGGGTCCACGATGAACAGCGCGTCCGGCAGGCGGTGCATGTCCTTCAGGCCGCCCAGGTAGCGCTGCAGGCGGTGCAGCTCCTTGCCGAGCTCGATCTGCTCCTTCTTGCCGTAGCGGAGGATCGACTCGTCCTCGAACATCGCTTCGAGCTCCTTGAGGCGCTCGACGCGGCCGCGGATGGTGCGGAAGTTCGTGAGCAGGCCGCCCAGCCAGCGTTCGTTGATGAACGGCATGCCGCAGCGCTTCGCTTCGGCCGCCAGGATCTCCTGGGCCTGCTTCTTGGTGCCGACGAACAGGATCGTGCCGCCGCGTCCGGCGAGGTCCTTGAGGTAGTCGAGCGCCTTGTCGCTCTCGACCAGGGTCTTCTGCAGATCGATGATGAAGATGCCGTTGCGCTCCGCGAAGATGAAGCGCTTCATCTTCGGGTTCCAGCGTTTGGTCTCGTGACCGAAGTGGACGCCAGCTTCCAGCAGTTGCTTCATGCCGAGGTAGGACATGGGTGCCTCCAAAGGCGGGACGTTCAGCGTGGAGTGTCGCGGTCGTGCGCGGCCGAAGCCGACGCCGGTGCCGCCGGGGGAACCGGTCGCGACGGACGTCCCGCTGCCGTCCGCGACCGAAACCGAGCAAGCATACCAGCGTCGCCCCCGGAACGTGCGTTCCAGGGGCGACAGGACGTCGGCGGCAGGACGTCAGCGACAGGGTGTCGGCGCACGCGGCGCCGCGGCGTGGATCAGTTCAGCGCGTCGAGCGCCCGCTGCGCGTCGCCGTAGCCGGGGCGCAACTCCAACGCCTTGCGGTAGGCGGAACGGGCTGCGTCGCTGTCGCCGTCGGCGCCCCGTGCTTCGTACGCCCGCCCCAGCACGACGTGCGCTTCGGCCCGTTCGGGCGGAAGCAACGCGCCCTGCTGGGCTCGCCGGACGGCGTCGTCGACGCGCCCGACCTCCAGGTACGCCTGCGCCAGGTAGGTGTAGAGCGGCGGCGTGAACACGGCGCCCTCGAGGTCCAGCGCCCGCTCGAGGTACGGGATCGCACCGTGCACGTCGTCGCACTCGAACAGGGCGATCCCCAGCTGGGACACGGAGGACAGCGAACGTGGGGCCAGCGTGACCGCCTGCTGCAGCTCGTACTGGGCCTCGTCGCACCGCCCCATGCGGTACAGCACGTTGCCCAGCAGGTTGTGCGCATCGGGGTTGGTGGGGTCGGCCACCACCGCGCGCCGGAAGGTGCGGCTGGCCAGGTCCAGTTCGTCCAGATCCCGGTAGACGCGCCCCAGGTTCACGCGGATGGTGCTGTGCTCTCGGTCGCTCAGGCCCTCGGTCGCGTCGGCCCGTTCGGCGGCGCGCTCGAACGAGCTGCGCGCCTGCTCGAGGTCGCCCGCCTGGTAGCGGATCAGGCCCAGCGTATTGAGGACCTTGGGCGCGTCGGGTTCGCTGCGCTCGGCGCGCGTGACCGCATCCAGCGCGTCGGCCAGGCGGCTGCCGTAGGCGTTCGGGTCGGACAGGTACTGCTCGCGGTAGGTCAGCGCCAACTGCACCAGCGGATCGGCGTCGTCTCCGGACAGATCCACGGCCTGCCGGAGCGCGTCGACCGAGGCGGACAGCGCGCCTTGGCAGCGCATCGCGCGACCTCGGCCCACCAACGCACCGACGTGCGCCGGATCGGCGTCCAGCGCTTCGGCGTAGAAGTACTGCGCCAGCGAGCAGTCGCCGCGATCCATGTAGAAGTCGCCGTCGCGAACCAGCGCGGCGGGATCGGACGGCGTGTCATTGCCGTTCCCCTGCGCCATCGCAGGTATTGCGAGCGTCGTCATGAACAACAGGGCCAGCATGCTTCGTAGGATCAAAGGAATTCGCCTCCGTCAGGCTCGTCGTCGTGCACGGTTTCGGTGGTCCAGTCTACCCCGGACGCCGGGATGCCTGGCACGCCGTGCGACCGGCGCTTCACGCCAACATCATGGAGGGCGCGGGTGAGAACGACGTGTGCCACGGTCGCGCCGTGCGTGCGCGACGGTGCGGCCGGGTGCTACGCTCCGAGCGGGACCCGGGGGGCGTCGCCGGTCCGGCAGGCCGGGCGCGCGGTGCGGGCGCCCGGTACGTTCGGCCGTGACCGCCCACCCGGCCGCGCCGCCCCCCGTGACCCCGGATCCGACGCCGCCCCCCGCTACACCGGCCCTCGCACCGCCCCCCGGAGGAACGCCTGCCGATGCCCCGCCCGAGCCTCTCGACCCCCGCTCTCGCCTGGACCTTCCTGGTCGCGAACGTCGTCGTCATTCTGCAGGGCGCGATCGTACGCATCACCGGTTCCGGGGCCGGATGCGGACGGCACTGGCCGCTGTGCAACGGCGAGATCGTGCCGCTCGCGCCGGCCGCGGAGACGATCATCGAGTTCGGACACCGGACGCTGTCCGGCCTGCTGCTGCTGTTGGGCGCTTGGCTG
>JBBDSD010000216.1:0-6816 GCA_040905065.1 Trueperaceae bacterium
GGCGACGTGCATCTCCTCGAAGGCGAGGTCGAGCGGCTCGTGGTGCGCGCCTGCCTGCGGTGCGGCGGCACCCTGAAGCCGGACGTGGTGTTCTTCGGCGAGCACGTGCCCCGAGCCCGGGTCGCGTCGGCGTTCGCGCTGCTGCGCGACGCCGAGGCGCTTCTGGTGCTGGGCTCGTCGTTGACGGTGTTCAGCGGCTACCGCTTCGTGCGGGCCGCCCGCGAGGCGAACCTGCCGATCGCGATCGTCAACGACGGTCCCACGCGCGGCGACGGGGAGGCCGACCTGCGGCTGCACGCCCGCCTGGCTCCGGTACTGAGCGAGGCGGCCCAAGGCTTGACGCCGCAGCCTCCCCTCGGCCCCGGTCGACCGGCCACGTCACGCACCGCAGCACCGCCGCAGGTCGAGGGTCCGGCACCCGCACGCGGCGTGAGCAGGGCAGATGCGACGTGGGCCGAGGAGGCGTGACGAAGGACGCGGGACGCGCGCGCTCCGGCACGCCTCGATTCAGGCTCGGAACACCACCCACGCGACGTACGCGAGCAGAAGCACCGCTCCTTCGCCGCGCCCGATCCGGCGGCCGCTCGCCGCGAACGCCCACAACACGCCCGCGGCCACCAGCGCCGACGGCAGATCCCAGACCAGCACGTCGCGCGCGACCGACGTCGGCAGGGGCGACACCAGAACGCCTGCCCCCAGCACGCCGGTGAGGTTGAACAGGTTGCTGCCGATCACGTTGCCCAGCGCCATGTCGCGCTTACCGCGCAGCGCGGCAGCCACCGTTGCGCCCAGCTCCGGCAGGGAGGTGCCGGCCGCCACCACGGTGAGGCCGATCCACAGATCCGACACGCCGACGGCGCGCGCCAGCCGGACCGCCGCCTCGACGAACAGGTCGGCCCCGAAGATCAGGGCACCGAGACCCAGCACCACCAGAACGACCGGTCGCCACGTTCCCCCGGCTGCCGCGTGCTCGTCGCCCGCCGGATCGACGCGTGCTGGATCGTCGGGGGCGGGATCGTCGCCCGCCGATTCGCCGGGCGGCGCGCCGCCACCGCGCGCCCGCAACGCCCGCACCACCAGGGCGGTGGTGACGATCGGCAGGATCGCGACCAGCACCGCCCCTTCCAGCGGACCGAGCCGACCGTCCCACGCCATCGCGACGACCAGGCCGGTGACGGCCAGACCGAGCGGAAGATCGAGGCGCAGCAGCCCGCTCGCCGTGGCGATCGGCGTGGCCAGCGCGGCCAGTCCGATGATCACGGCCACGTTGAACACGTTGCTGCCGATCACGTTGCCCAGGACCAGGGCTCCGTTCCCCTCCAGCCCTGCCGTGACCGACACGGTCAGTTCCGGCGCGCTGGTGCCGTAGGCGACCACGGTCAGGCCCACCAGCAACGACGGCACCCCCAGGCGGTCCGCAAGGCCACTCGCTCCGCGCACCAGCGCCTCCGCGCCGACCACGAGCACGAGGAGGCCCACGATCAATGTCACGACGACGGCGATCACGACGAGGCGCCGGCGAGGGGAATGTGAGCCACGGACGCATGCTACCGATCGACGCGTATGCGTGCGACGGCTCCGTTCGTGCTGCCCGGCATGCCGTCCCGGTACCGTGACGCATGACGTTCCCCCTTCGCGCGCTACTGTTCGATCTGGACGGCACGCTGGCCCACACCGACGACCTGCACTTCCTCGCCTTCCGCCGCGCGCTGGCCCAGCACGGGGTGGATCTGGACGAGGCCGGCTACCAGGAGCGCGTCTGGGGCCGCCACAACCCCGTGATCGCGGCCGACCTGCTCCCGCATCTGCCGGCCGCCGAGCGGGCCGCATTCTCGGACGCGAAGGAGGCGGCCTTCCGGGCCGCGACCGACGGATTGGCGCCGATGCCCGGTGCGCCCACCTTCGTGCGGGCGGCCCGGCGGGCGGGCCTCGCGACGGCGCTGGTGACCAATGCGCCCCGGGCGAACGCGGAGCACCTGCTGCGCGCCGTGGGCCTGTCGGACGCGTTCAACGTCGTCGTCATCGGTGACGAAGCGGCGGCCGCGAAGCCCGATCCGGCGCCGTACCGCGATGCGCTGCAGCGGCTCACCGTGACGGCGGAGGAGGCGTTAGCGTTCGAGGACTCGCCCAGCGGCATCCGCTCTGCCGCAGGCGCGGGCGTGGCGGTGGTGGGGATCGCGAGCACGCAGGCGGAGCACGATCTGCTGGCGGCGGGCGCCTCGTGGGCGGCGCGGGACTTCGCCGATCCGGTGCTGCGGGAGGGGGAACTGGGCCGTCGCTTGGCGGTGCTGTCGACGCGTTGAACGCCCACGCGCTACCATGGGCACGTCCGACCGGTTCGTTCGTTTCAGGCGAGGGAGGGGTCCATGCACGCCAGTACGACCGTCGCGCAGGTGCTCAGGTCGAAGGGTTCGCAGATCTTCTCGGTAGCGCCGGACGACACGGTGCTGCGTGCGCTCGAGGTGATGGCCGACCGCAACGTCGGGGCGCTGCTGGTGCTGGAGCGTGGCCGATTGGCGGGCATCCTGTCGGAACGCGACTACGCCCGCAAGGTGATCTTGGAGGGTCGGGCGTCGCGGGACACGTTGGTGCGCGAGGTGATGACGTCGGAGCTGGTGACGGTACGGCCCAGCGTGTCGGTGACGCAGTGCATGGAGCTGATGACGGATCATCGCATCCGCCATCTTCCGGTGGTGGACGACGGTGGCGCGTTGCAGGGCGTGCTCTCCGTGGGCGACGTCGTGAAGGCCACCATCGCCGAGCAGGCAACGCTGATCGAGCAGTTGGAGTCCTACATCCGCGGCGCGGGCTGATCGGCCGGTGCCGGCTTGACGACGTGACGAGCGCGTGTCATGCTCTCTCCATGTTTAGGCCCTCCGAAACCACGACTGAGCCCAGCCAGAATCGCTTCCGGCGGGCTTCCATCCAGATGCTGGTCGCCACGGCGATCTGTGCCGTCGCCGGGGGCGCATGGGCGAACGGCACCGCCGACGCGCTACCCGAAGACACCCCTGCGCTACGGATCGTGGCCACGGTCGGCATGCTGGGCGACGTCGCCGCACGGGTCGGGGGCGACTGCGCCGAGGTCGTCACCATGATGGGTCCCGGCATCGACCCGCACTTGTACCAGCCCCGCGCCAGCGACGTGCGCGCCCTGCAGGACGCCGACCTGATCCTCTACGTCGGCCTGCAGCTCGAGGGGCAGCTCGGCGACGTGCTCGGCCGCTTCGGCCGCCAAAAGGCCACCGTCGCCGTCGGGGCCGAATCGGTCCCGCCCGAGGAGCGGCTCGCCGACCCGGACGCCCCGGACAGCCCCGATCCACACGTGTGGATGGATCCACGCCACTGGGCCGGCGCCGCCGACGTGATCGCCAACGCGATCGTCCAGCAGCGACCCACCTGCGAACGCCACGTCCGCAGCGGCGCCGCCTCGTTCCGCGACCGAGCTCACGCCCTGCACGACTGGATCGCCAGCGCCGTCGCCACGATCCCATCCGAACGGCGCGTGCTGATCACGGCTCACGACGCGTTCGGGTACTACGGCCACGCCTACGGCATGGACGTCGTCGGCATCCAGGGCATCAGCACCGACGCGGAGCCGTCGATCGCCGACATCCGCGCCGTCGCCGACCTGCTGATCGAACGCGCCGTGCCCGCCCTGTTCCTCGAATCGACCCTCGGCACCCGTACCGTCCAAGCCGTCCTGGACGCCGCCCGGGAGCGCGGGCACGACGCCCGCCTGGGCGGAACGCTGTACGGCGACGCCATGGGCGAAGCCGGCACCGCCGCCGGAAGCTACCTGGGCATGATGCACGCCAACACCGTGGCCATCACCCGCGCCCTGGGCGGCACCGTGCCGCCGCTCCCGGACGCGCTCGCCCCGTGGGCCGAAGCCAACGGCATCGACGTCGTCGGCGAGGAGTAGGCTGACGTCCGTGGCCGCAGCACGCTTCGATCGCTTTGAACCGCACGCGCCCCACGGGGGCGAACGCGGGGGCGAACACCGTCCCGACCTGGCCGTGCACGTCGAAGACCTCACCGTCGCCTACCAGTCGACGCCGGTGCTGTGGGACATCGACTTCGACGTCCCGCCCGGCGTGCTGGCCGCCGTGGTCGGCCCCAACGGAGCCGGCAAGAGCACCCTGGTCAAGGCGATCCTGGGCCTGATCCGACCCACCGCCGGGCACGTCACCCTCCACGGCCGCAAGGTGCGCGAGATGCGGGACCGGATCGGCTACGTCCCACAACGCACCAGCGTCGATTGGGACTTCCCGACCACCGTCCTGGACGTGGTCGGCATGGGGCTCTACGGACGGTTGGGGTGGTTCCGACGCCCCGGTCGGCGCGAACGCGAGCAGGCGATGGCCGCGCTGGAGCAGGTCGGCATGAGCGACTTCGCCGACCGGCAGATCGCCGAGCTGTCCGGCGGCCAGCAGCAGCGCACCTTCCTGGCGCGCGCCCTGGTGCAGGACGCCGACGTGTACTTCCTGGACGAACCGATGGCCGGCGTCGACGCCACCAGCGAGCGCGCCATCCTGGAGGTGCTGCGCGGCCTGCGCGACCAAGGCCGCACGGTGGTCGTCGTGCACCACGACCTGCAGACGGTCACCCGCTACTTCGACTGGCTGCTGCTGCTCAACGTCCGCACCATCGCGCAGGGGCCGGTGAAGGACACCTACACCCGCGCCAACCTGCGGCAGGCGTACGGCGGACAGGCCGCACTGCTGGACGGCGTGGCGCCCGACGATCCCCGCCCGGCCCCTAGCGATCCGAGCGCGAACGACGGACGGAACGGCTGAGCCGGACGCTCTCGTGGACGCCCTTCTCGCCTTCCTGAACGACTACACCGTCCGCACCGTGATGGCCGGCGGCGCCCTGCTCGGCGTCGTCAGCGGCGCGCTAGGCGCCTTCGCGGTGCTGCGTCGCCAGAGCCTGCTGGGCGACACGCTGTCGCACGCCGCCCTGCCCGGCATCGTGCTGGGCTTCCTGATCGCCGGCGGGCGCTCGCTGCCGGCCCTGCTCGGGGGCGCACTGGCCACCGGTGCGCTGGCGGCACTCACGATGCTGTTGCTGGTGCGCCGTACCCGCCTCAAGACCGACGCCGGAATGGGCGTGTCCCTGAGCCTGTTCTTCGCTGCCGGCGTGGTCGGGCTCAGCTGGGTGCAGGGACACGCCGGCGCGTCGCAGGCGGGACTCGAGACGTTCCTGTTCGGTCAGGCGGCCGCCATGCTGCGCAGCGACCTGCCGTGGATGGCGGGCGTCACGGCCTTCGCCCTGGTGGTGCTGGCGTCGTTCTGGAAGGAGTTCGAAGCGGTCACCTTCGATCCCGCGTTCGCGCGCGCGCAGGGCCTGCCGGTCGCCGTGCTGGACGCGACCCTGACGGTGATGGTGGCGCTGGCCGTGGTGCTGGGCCTGCAACTGGTCGGCGTGGTGCTCATGGCCGCCATGATCGTGGCCCCCGCCGTCGCCGCGCGCCAGTGGACCCGGCGCCTGCCCATGATGGTGATCCTCGCCGCCGCGTTCGGCGCCGCCGGCGGCGTGGGTGGCGCGCTGATCAGCGCCGCCGGCCGAGGCCTGGCGACCGGACCCCTGATCGTGCTGTGCCTGACCGGCATCGTGGCGGTGTCGCTGCTCGCGGCACCCGAACGGGGGCTGGCGACCGCCCTGCTCCGCCGCCTCCGTGCCCGTAGCGCGCTGCGCGACCGCCAACTGCTGGAGGCGCTGCGGCGTCTGCAGGACGCGCACAACGACCCCGGCTACGCCACCGAGCAGGGCATGGTCGACGCCTACTTCGGGGTAGAGACCCGCCCCCGCTTCCGCCAGCTGCGCCAGCGAGGCCTGGTGCGCCGCATCCGACACATGCCGGACGAGAGCGTGCACTGGGAAATTACCGAACGAGGGCGCGAGCGACTGCAGCTCGGGAGCGAACCGGACGAGGGCCGGAGCGACCGATGAGCGACCTGCTGGCCAGCATCCCGTTCGTCGTCATCGCCACCGGCGCTTTGGTCGGCGTGGCCGGGTCGCTGCTGGGCACCTTCCTGATCCTGCGTGGCGACGCGATGCTCACCGACGCGATCAGCCACTCGATCCTGCTGGGGATCGTGGTGGTGTGGATGATCACCGGCCTGACCTCCGGACCAGTGCAGATCGCTGGCGCGGCGCTGGCCGGCCTGGCGACGGTGGTGGCGACGCAGGCGCTGGTCCGCACCGGCCGCATGAAGGACGACGCCGCGATCGGCCTGGTGTTCCCCGCCCTGTTCTCGATCGGCGTACTGCTGTTGAACGTGTACGGCCGCAACGTCCACATCGACGCGCACACGGTGCTGTTGGGCGAGATCGGCTTCGTGTGGCTGGACACCGTCCCGCTTCTCGACCTCGAGATCCCGAAGGCGCTGCTGTGGATGACGGTCGTCGCCGCGCTCGACCTGGCGTTCGTGATCGCGTTCTTCAAGGAACTGAAGCTGGCCACCTTCGATCCGGCGCTGGCCGCGGCGCTGGGGTTCGCGCCCGGCGCCCTCGGCATCGCCCTGCTCGGATTGACCAGCGCCAGCGCGGTGGCCGCGTTCGACGCGGTCGGCGTGGTGCTGTTCCTGGCATTCGTGCTGGTGCCGCCCTCCGCGGCGTACCTGCTGACCGACGTCCTCTGGCGGGTGCTGGCCTACGCCTGCGCCATGGCGGTCGCGTCCGCCGCGATCGGCTATGCGCTGGCGGTGGCACTGGACGTGTCGATCGGCGGCACCATGGCGCTCGCGACCGGCGGCTTCCTGGCGGCCGCGGTCGCGTTCGGGCCGCGCCACGGCCTGCTGGCGCAGGCCC
>JBBDSD010000217.1:0-1148 GCA_040905065.1 Trueperaceae bacterium
GGGCTATCCATTACCCACAAGTCGAGTGGAGGTGGCGGCAGGAAAAACGGTCGTGGCGAGTTGCCAGCCGAGGGACAGATCCTCCAACCGGCGCAGACCCCGCCAGAGGACCTTGAGCCCGGGCTCCCCGTCGCCGGCGCGGTCCTGGAAGCCACCCAGACGGGCGATCCAGTGCACCGCCTGTCCCAGGGGGGGTGGTCGCGGGGGGAGGGCGGAGGAGGTCTGATGGAGCGTGACGTAGAGAACCTGCCACTCCGCGGTCGTGAGCACCACCGTGCAGGGGGCGTCGGGATCAGTCCGCGCCACATAGGTCAGCCACAGCAACCGCCAGGCGACGATGGCATAGACGGCCAAGGCCCGCTGCAGCCGCGGCACGGTGTGCATTTGCAAGGCCTCGACCCGGCAGCCCTGCTTGAGGGCGAAGTGATAGCGCTCGACCAGCCAGCGCAGGGCATACCAGCGCACGCACGCCAGCGCGGCCTCGCCCGTCGGCACGCCCCGGGTGGTCAGCAGCAGCCAGCGGATCGCGGGCTCGCCCACCGGCGGGCGGGGTTCCTCCGCCAGGATGGCGACGACCGGGACGGGGGAGAGCGTGGTCCGATCCGGCCGGTTGCGCGGCGGCAAGAGCGTCACCGCCGTCCAGCGCAGCGTCAGCAGCGCCTCCCGCGGCGGGCGGTCGGCCCGTCGCCCCACCGCCACGGGCACCACGTCGCCCACGGGCGTGGCCTGCACCGCCTCCCACAGATAGCGCGTCTCCTCGCCAATCCGCCGGTTGTGGGTGGCCCGGATCAGCAACTCGGCGTGGGGCGGGCGGGGCAGGGCGAACAGATCGTAGATGTCGGCCTCGCGATCGGCCACGGTGACGACCCGCGTGCCGGCGGGCACGAGCCCCTGGGTGGCGCTCTGGGCGTCCAACCAGCGCTGGCTCTCCTTCTCGCGGGTGGGGCGCTGCCGCCGCGTGTGGCGCAGGCCAACCGCCTCCGGGTCGCGTGCCCAGCGGTGCTGATGGAGCAGACCCAGCGGCACGCCGTCCCCCGTGGCCGCCAGCACGGAGTGCACGAACAACCCGGTGTGGGCCGGATGGGCCAGCGGTCCCGCCCCCACCATGCTCGGATGGGCGGTGAAGTCCAACGCGGTGGTGTCTTGCA
>JBBDSD010000218.1:0-6733 GCA_040905065.1 Trueperaceae bacterium
GGGCGTGCCCGCCGCGCGCGTCGGCGTCGCAGGGTTGAAGGACAAGCACGCCGTCACCGAGCAGTGGATCTCGCTTCCCTGGTCGATGGCGGACGCCGCTTCGGCGCTGGACGCCCTGCCTGGGGTCGAGATTCTCGAACGATCGCGCCACCGCAACAAACTGGGCGTCGGTCACCTGCACGGCAACCGCTTCGAGGTGGTGGTGCGCGATCCTAGTCCGGACGCCCTCGCGCGCGCTCACGCCATCTTGGAGCGCCTGGGCGCCACGGGGGTGCCGAACTACTTCGGTCCGCAACGATTCGGTCGCTTCGGCCGCAACGCCGTCGACGGCCTGCGCCTGCTGGCCGGCGAACGCGTGCCCGGCGACCGTCGCTTGCAACGGTTCTTCCTCTCCGCGGTGCAGAGTTGGTTGTTCAATCGGCTGTTGGCCGAACGGATCCGCGACGGCCTGTTCGCCACGGTACTCCCCGGCGACTGGGCGAAGAAGCACGATACGGGCGGCGTGTTCCGGGTCGAGGACGCGACCGAAGGGGAACGCGCGGAACGGCTCGAGATCAGCGCCCTGCTGCCGCTGCACGGACGCAAGGTGCGCCTGTCGGAGGGCGAGCCGGGACGGCGGGAGCAGAACGCGCTGGAGGCGCTGGGGTTGCAGTGGACCGATCTCACCGGACGGCGCGGAGACAGGCGGCCGACCCGCGTGCTGCCAAGCGAGGTCGGGGCGACGCCGCATCCGGCGGGGCTGACGCTGGCGTTCACCCTGCCGAAGGGAGCGTACGCCACCTCGTTCCTGCGCGAGATGACCGGCACCGACGTCGACGCCCCCGCGACGTCGCCGCACGACGCGACCCCGGACGACGACGCGCGCGATGAGGACGACACCGACGAACCATGACCGACCGTACGGCCCGCCCTCCGCGCGCCCTACGCTGCGGGGCGGAAGCGGCGCCACGCCAGTTCGCCGAGCAGTAGCGCGCCAGCGAGGGCCGCGACCCACGGCGCCAACGAACGCGGCGCGCGGGGCGGGGTAGGCGTCCACCCGTCGCGGGCGGCATCGTCCGCGCTCAGGACGCGCCCGCCGCTGACGGCAGCCAGGCGGCGCAACGCCTCGTGCCCATCGACCGCCGCGCCCTCCGGGTCTTGCGCCACCGTCCGCGCGCGCGCCACCACCTCGCGACCGTCGCTGACCACCACCGGCTCGCCCCCGACGGCCGGCGGAAGCTCGACCCGGTAGCGCCCGGGTCCGACCGAACGCAGGGGCCGCTCCTCCCCGCCGCTGCGGGCCACCAGCGACAGGCCGTCCAGGAAGCGTCCGTCCTCGATGGCGTCGACCACCAGCACGTTGCGGTCCCCGTCGCGCCGCACGTCCGCTGCGAACCGGTCCGGCCGGGCGGCCAACCACCGCACCAGATCGGCGAACAGACCGGGAAACTCCGGCCACGCGGCGAGGTCGCCGGCCCAACGGGACAGGTCGCTGGTGAACGCCGCGCTGCGGCCCAAGCCGTGGCGACGCACCGAGAGGAGCGACTCGTCGTCGGCGTAACCCCACAACGCCTCGGCGTCCGGCTTGAGGGTGGTGGCGACGTAGGCGGTCGGGCCGGGCGGCGCGCCGCTACCGCTGAGCAGCGGGTGCGTGCCGACCGCGGGCGCGCCCGGATCGCTTCGCAGCAACGAGCGGCTGACCGTCATCGCCTCGCCGGCGAAGATCCGCGGCAGGGTAGATACGTCGAACGCTTCGTGGTACCGCCCGCCGGCAGATCGTGCGATGGTCTCGAGGCGCTCCTCCTCCCGACCCTCGCCGATCGCGATGGTGCTGATGGTGATGTCATTGTCGTGCGCAGATTCCGCCACGCCCACCAGGTCCACGGCCGGACCGGAGAACAGCCCCGTCCCGTCGTAGAGGATCCCGTCGGACAGGACGATCACGTGCTTGATGGCGGCGTCGCTGGCGCGCAGCGCCTCGGTCGCCTCGACCAGGGACGGTCCCAGGATGGTGCCGCCCCGCGGCGTCACCCCGCGCAAGGCGGCCAGCATCTCCAGCTTCCCGCGCGAGGTGGCGGGGCGCAGCTCGAACACCCACTCGCTCTGGTCGTCGAACGCGACCAGGCCCAGCAGATCCCGCTCGAACGCCAGCTCGATCACTTCCGCCACCCCCTGCCGCGCCAGCGCCATGCGGCTCGGGTTCTCCGCGGCCATCGATCCGGACCGGTCCAGCACCATCACCATCGCCACCAGCGGTACTTCGACGTCGCTGCGTAGGTCGCTGTCGACCGGCAGCACCGCCTCGACCGGGGTGCGGTACCAGCCGCCCAGCCCGAACGACGCCGGGCCTCCGGTCATGAGCAGGCCGCCGCCCGCCTCGACCCACGACGCCAACGACGCCAGCTGGGAGGTCGTGAAGCGGGACGCCTCCTCACGCACGATCACGGCAGCGGCGTCGATGGGCGTCCGGACCTCCTCCGGCTCCAGCTCCTCGACCTCGACCCCTTGGGCGCGCAGCAGGTCGGCGGCGACCGGATCGCCGATCACCCAGACCGGAGCGCGTGCGGCCAGTTCGATCTGAGCGACCAGCACGTCGTCAGCGGTCGGTTGCTCCCACGGCACCTGCAGCGACGCCTCGACCCGAACGGTGCCTTCGCGGGCAGGAAGCTGCACGCTCGTGACCGTCCGCATGCGTCCGGCCGGCAGGTCGAGCGTGTCCTGCTGGACGTCGTCGTCGTTCACGCGAACGACCAGTTCCGCTTCGGTCGCGCGGTCGCTGCGGATCTCGACCTCCGTGCGCACGATCGCGCCCGGCTCGGCCGAGACCGGCAGGTCCATCCCCTCGATCCGCACGTTGGGGACGGGCGGGACCGGAAGCACGTCGACCGGGACCGGTGCGCCGGGCGACGTCAGCCCGGTACGCGTGTCGACGCCGTCGGAGATCAGCAGCACGCGGCCCGCCCCGCGGCCCACGGCCGCCGACACGGCGCGCCGCAGGTCGCTGCGTCCGGGGATCGCCTGCGGCCCCAACGGAGCGTCCCAGGAGCCGACCTGGACCGGGTCGGCGGCGCGCCACCACAGGTCGGTCCCGTCCGGGAGTCCGGCCGAAGCCGCGGCGCGACCGATCTCCCTCGCGCCGTCGCCGACGCTGTCCGAGCGATCGACCAGTACTGCGAAGCGGTTCTCCGGGGCGGGCACGACCGGCCCGGCCGCGGCGACCACCAGCGCCGCCAAGGCGGTGGCCCTCCACCAGCGGCCGCGACCGCGCACCACGAGAAGGACCGGAAGCAGGAGCAGGAGCCAGAGCGGGGCCGTGAGCGCCACAGGAACGCCGTCCACGACAAGACGGTACCACCGACCACGCACCGCGCCCGACGTTCGCCTTGCTATGATGCGCACGATGGACGCACCTCGCACCCCCTCTGGCGGTCCTCCGGGCCGCGCGCCCGAAGGTGGCGCCGACGCCGCATCGCACGACGCTGCGGCGATCGTGCTGGCCAGCGACGGCGAAGCGCGCGGCGACGGACTCCGGCGGGTGGTGGACGCGTTGGGCTACCGCACGGACCTGTTCACCGACGTCGAGTCGCTCCTGTACCACACCCGCGGTTCGGTGCCGTCGGCGATGGTGATCGAACAGACGCTGCTGGACCAGGTCCCGCAACTGGACGTGCTGGTGCTCCTGCGCCGGCGCAAGCCGTTGGCCGACGTTCCCCTCCTGGTGCTGGGCAGCGACGACGCCGAACGCCAGACGCGCGCGATCGAAGCGGGGGCGGACCTGTACCTGACGCTGCCCACCCGGCCGACGGTGGTGCGGGCGTACCTGACGCGCATGCTGGACCGGCGCCAGCGGGATCGTCAGCTGCGGGCCGCCCTCGAGCGGGCCCGCGACTTCGAGCAGGCGTACAAGGACGCCGAGCGCGTCAAGGACGACCTCACGCACATGCTGGTGCACGACCTGAAGAGTCCCATCGCGAGCGTGATGGGCCTGTTGGACCACAGCATCGAGATGATGGGGGACGGGAACGGCGGTGATACGGGCATCGCCGAGTTGTTGTCGCTGGCCCGCAACGAGTCGCAGCACCTGCTGAACCTGGCCGCCAACATCCTGGACGTCCGCAAGATGAAGGAGGGCCACATGCCGTACCAGCCCTCCTGGGTCGAGAACCTGTCGGCGCTGGCCAAGGAGGCCCTCAACGACGTCACCGGCGGTCCGAAGGAGCGGAACTTCGGCTTCCTGGTGCGACCGGAGGCCGAGCGGGTGGCGGCCGACCCGAACCTGCTCAGGCGGATCCTGGCGAACCTTCTGGCCAACGCCATCAAGCACACCCGTCGGGGCGGGTACGTGGACGTGCGCGCCTGGCGCGAGAACGGGACGGTGACGATCTCCGTCCGCGACGACGGCGAAGGGATCCCCGAGGCCGACCACAAGCGCATCTTCAACGCCTTCGAGCAGTCCCGGCACACCATTCACGACCGGTTCGACACCGGCATGGGCCTGACCTTCTGCAAGTTGGCGGTCGAGAAGCACGGCGGCACCATCTGGGTCGATTCGAAGCCGAACAAGGGCAGCACTTTCAGTTTCACCCTGCCCGCCTCGATCGCGGACGACGTGGTCGACGCCGGCGCCGCCGAACTGGCCTGAGCGGGTGACGGCCCGATCCGCTCCGGTCGGTCCGCCCGACTGGCGTTTCGAGTCGATCCTCTGGCGCGACGGCGTCCGACCGGTCGCCGGCGTGGACGAAGCCGGTCGTGGCGCGCTGGCCGGCCCGATCGTGGCGGCAGCGGTGATCCTTCCGCACGGTGCGCACCCGTTTCGAGACTCGAAGACGATACCTGCACCGCAACGCGAGCGCTGGGCACGCGAGGTGCGCGAGATCGCGTTCGCCTGGGGCGTCGGTTTCGCCAGCGCTGCCGAGGTCGACCGGCACGGCGTCCCGTCCGCGACGCTGCAGGCGGCGCTGCGCGCGATCCGGCAACTGTCGCCGGCTCCCGCCGGCCTGGTGACCGACTACCTGCGGATCCCCGGACCATACCGGGTGCTGGCGCCTGCGCGGGCCGACGCGGCCAGCCTCCAGGCGGCCGCCGCGAGCCTGCTGGCGAAGACCGAGCGGGACCGCTGGATGCGGGAGGTGGCCGACGCCACCTGGCCGGCGTACGGCTTCGCGCGCCACAAGGGCTACGGCGTGCGGGATCACCTGGCGGCGCTGCACGCGCACGGGCCGTGCGACCTGCACCGGCGACGGTTCGCGCCCGTGGCGCAGGCCGGCCTGTTCGCTCCGTAGCGCGGCGGTTGTACGGTATCGTCGCCCACGATCCGACGCCGCCCGCGCGACGACCCCCGTCACGAACGCACGGTGTGGTCGTCTTGGCGCGGTTCGTACAGGAGGAAGCCATGGCCGACTGCATCGGCGTGAAGTTCGACAACGGACCGAAGATCCACTGGGTGACGGTCGACGGGCCGGCGCCCACGCCCGGCGCATCGTGCGTGGTGCGCAGCCGTCGCGGACTCGAGGTCGGCCGCGTCCGGAGCGCGCCCCGTCCCGTCGATCGCCCGTCCGGCGATCTGGTCCGCGTCGCCGACGACGAGGACCTGGCCACGAGCCAGCACCTGGCGCAACGCGCCGACGACCTCACCTGGCTGCTGCGCGCTCGGGCGCGCCAGCGCGGTGCGGACGTGAAGATCGTCTCGCTAGAGTTCACGCTCGACGAGAGCCTGCTGCTGGTCCACTACTCGGCCGAGAAGCACCCGGCGCTGCGCGTGCTGGCGCAGGAGCTGGTGCCGTACACCGGAGCCCGCATCGAGTTCGTGAACGTCGGCCCTCGGGACGAGGCACGCATCCTCGGCACGCTGGGCGCCTGCGGCAGCGGGTCGTGCTCCTCGACCTGGCTGCAGAGCTTCCGGTCGGTATCGATCCGCATGGCTCGTGATCAGCAGCTGCCGCTCAACCCGGAGAAGATCAGCGGCCCCTGCGGCCGTCTGATGTGCTGCCTGCAGTACGAGCACGACCAGTACAAGGAGCTGCTGGGGCGGCTGCCGAAGAAGGGTGGCAAGGCGTGCGACACGGAGACGGGCGCCTGCGGCCGGGTGGTGAAGTTGGACCCGCTGCGCGGTACCGCCGACCTGCGGACCGACGACGGCCTGCTGACCGACGTGCCCGCCGAACGGCTGGAGCGTCCGCACCGCACCTGACCGGGAACGTCGCCGCGTACGCCGCCGCGTCCGCTGGTCAGCCGCGTCGGACGCGACGCAGCCGCAACGTGAGCGCGTTCGCCACTACCGAGGCGTTCACGTACGCCCGCAACGACGCGTCCGCCTCCGGGACCGCCTGCAACGCTTCTGCGTAGAAGCGAGGCGCGTCGCGGCGGAGGTGTTCGAGGATCCGCTCGACCGGCGCATGCTGCGGATGGGTCGTCCAGGCGTCGATCCAGGCGCGTCCGAATGTCAACGCCTCGTCCAGCGGTCCGTCCAACGCGGCCACCCAGTCGGCCGCCGCCCGCTGCAGCGCCGCTTCGGTGTCCGGCTCCTGGCGGGCGCGGATCAGGCGCCCGATCTGGCCGGTCCGGAGCGCCGGGTGGGGCGCCAGGTCTTCGTAGCCGTCGGTGGGCACGGCCCCGAACCGGAGCGGGACGCACCGCGACGCCAGCGTCGGCAGCAGCGCGCTGGGACTGGGCGCGATCAGCACGATGCGGGCCCACGGAGGCGGTTCCTCCAACATCTTCAGGAACGCGTTCGCCCCCTCCTCGGTGGTCGTGT
>JBBDSD010000219.1:0-4290 GCA_040905065.1 Trueperaceae bacterium
TATCTCGGACTTGACCCCGCGCCTTTGGTCGCCGAGTACGAGCAGCGGACGGTGCACCTCGCGCCTGAAGCGAGCGTCGTCCGGCACCCGGTACGCGTGCCGCACGCCGTCCAGCCGCGAACGTGGCGCATGGCTGCTGGCGCGGGCGTGGAAGGCCCGCCACGACAATCCCGGCTTCTGGGCGTTCGGGCTCGCGTCGTTCGTGTTCCTGGTGTTCGAAGCGCTGCTGGGCGCGGCGACCGTGCTGCTGGGACTGACCGGCGACAACGCCACCCTGGGGCGCGGGGTGATGGTGGCCAGCCACCTGGTCAACTCGGTGCTGCTGATCGGCGCCATCGTGGGCACCGTGATCTACGCCACCGGTCGGGGGCGCTGGCCGCTGCGCCCGCTGGAGCAGGGAGCGCTCACCACCAGCCTGGCGGTCGGCCTGATCGGCATGATGGTGCTGATGTTCTCCGGCGGCATCGCCGCGATGGGCAACACGATCTTTCCGAGCGAGTCGCTGGCGCACGGGTTCGCCGCCGACCTCGATCCCGCCTCGCATCCGCTGATCCGCCTGCGCATCCTGCACCCGCTGATCGCGGTCGCCGTCGGCGTGTACCTGTTCGTCAGCCTCGGCTTCGCCTGGTGGCTCAAGCCGGCGTCCGAGGCGCGTAGGCCGGTGCGCGCCCTGTACGGCACCTACCTGGCGCAACTGGCGGTCGGCACCCTGAACCTGGCGTTCCTGGCGCCGGTCGCGCTGCAGCTGCTGCACCTGGCGTTGGCGGTGCTGGCGTTCGGTCTGCTGTCCGGCGTGGCGGTGCTCCTGCTGGGGGCCGAGGCGCCTGCACGTCTACGCAGCGCCCGCACCGCCGAGGTGGGCGCTGCGGCCGGACTGGAGCGTGCCGGATGAGCTCCGTTCCGCGCGCCACCTGGCGCGACTACGTGGTGCTGACCAAGCCGAAGGTCATCTCGCTGCTGCTGTTCACCACCGTCGGCGCCATGTTCATCGCGGCCGGCGGCTGGCCCGGACTGGTCCCGCTGCTGGGGCTGCTGGTCGGGGGGTACATGTCGGCCGGCGCGGCAGGCGTGTTCAACATGATCTACGACCGCGACATCGACGTGCGCATGAAGCGCACCGCCAAGCGACCGACCGTGACGCAGGTGGTGCCCACGTTGCACGCGGCGATCTTCGCCGTCGCGCAGACGGTGGCGTCGTTCGCGGTGATCTGGGCGGCGTCGAACCTGTTGGCGGCGCTGCTGTCGTGGGCGGGAATCGCGTTCTACGTGCTGATCTACACCATGTGGCTCAAGCGCAGCACCTGGCAGAACATCGTGATCGGCGGCGCGGCCGGTGCGATCCCGCCGCTGGTCGGCTGGGCCGCCGTCACCGGCGAGCTGAGCCTGCTGGCCTGGATCCTGTTCGCGCTGGTGTTCCTCTGGACGCCGGTCCACTTCTGGGCGTTGGCGCTGATGATCAAGGACCAGTACGCCGAGGTCGGCGTGCCGATGGCGCCGTCGGTGATCGGCGAGCGCGCCACCGTCCTGCAGATCGTCATGTACGCGGTGCTGACGATCGTGCTGACGATCATCCCCTTCGCGCTGCGCGAGTTCAGCCTGGCGTACCTACTGGCCGCGGGTGCCCTGAACGGCGTGCTGGCGTTGCGCGTCATCGCGCTCTGGAACCAGGCGCGCGCCGGCCTGGCGATCGACAAGGCGCGGGCGCTGCCGCTGTACAAGTACTCGATGCTGTACCTGGCGCTCCTGTTCCTGTCGATGGCGGTCGACCGCGCCTTCTTCGTCTGAGCGGGGCCGGTCGATCGTGACGCGCCTGCTCCGCCCCCGCCTGCTGCCGTGGCACCTGCTGGTCATAGCGATCTGCGCTCTGTTCGCGACCGCCGGCAGTTGGCAGCTGTCGCGCCACCAGCAGCTGCTGGACCGCAACGCGCTGCTGAGCGAACGGCTCGTGGCGGACGCCGAGCCGTACCCGGTGGCCGCCGAGCAATACGACCCGGACGCGAGCGCGGGGACGCCCCGCGACCCCCGCTACCGGCCGGTCGTCGCGGTCGGTCGCTTCGCGCCCGAGCACGAGGTGCTCTGGCGCAGCCGCGCCTTCGACGGCCAGCCGGGCTACCACGTCCTCACGCCGTTCGTGCTGCACGACGATCCGACCGGCGCCGCGGGCGCAGGGCGCGTACTGCTGGTGAACCGAGGCTGGATCCCGTACCGCTACGCGGAGCCGGAGGTGCCGGCGTTCGATCCGCCCGCCGGCCCGGTGCGGGTCGAGGGCCGGCTGATGCCGGCGCAAGGCACGCCGGAAGGCCCCCTGGCCGCGTTCGCGCCACGCGATCCACCGGACGGCGTGCTGGACACGGTGGCGCGACCGAACGTCGGTCGTCTGCAGGCGCAGATGCCGTGGCCGCTCGACCGGTTCGTGCTGGAGGCGGAGACGCTGGTGCGGGTCGGCGGGGCGACGGACGCCGGCGAGGTCTGGGCGACCGTCGCGGAGGACGGGCTGGACGTCTCCGGCGGAACGCTGCGCCTGCCGCTGATCCCGCCCGCGCCCGCTCCCGAGGGCGGACCGCACCTGGGGTACGCGTTCCAGTGGTTCTCGTTCCTGATGATCACGCTGATCGGCTACGTCCTGCTGCTGCGGCGTCGCCTGTTCGTGCCGACGCGGCGCGGGTGAGCCGTTCGGGGGATGCTCGCTCGGACCGCGTCGGCGACGGGTTCCCCGACCTCCGGGCCGAGCCACCGCGTATCGTCGTACAAGACTGCGGCTCCCCTCCGGGAGCGGCGACGGTGAGGCGGGGACGGAGAGGCGGTGCGCCTTGAACTGGCGCTGGAACGGCGAAGATCCGTTCGAGAACCTGGCGATCGACGGCAGGCGCGGCAGCGTCTGGCGTCGGCTGCGCGCTGTGGTGGCGCGGCGCTGGTCCGACGCGGCGTTCGACGTGATCGTGGCCGGACCGTCGGGGCTGCGCCGCGTCGACACCATCGAGCGCGCGAACGGGGCGTCCGACGCGGGGCCCGACGCCATCTACGGCGTGCCCGACGCGGCGGCAGTGCATGCCGCCTTCGCCGACGGGGAGATGCGGCACGTTCCGCTGGAGCACGCCTACGAGCCCCTCGCCGGTGGCACGAGCGGTGGCGGTGAGCACGTTGGCGGCGCAGCCCTGCTGCTGCCGGTGCTGGGACCGAACGGCCCGGTCGGGGTGCTGCGCATCGCGCGCGACGCCGGGTTCGACGCCGGCGAACGGAACGAAGCGGTCGACCTCGCCAAGGGCGTCACCGCACGCCTGATCGCTCGCCGCTACGCCCTGCGGGCCCGCCTCGCCGACGCGCTCGCCGGCCTGCCCGCCGCGACGCTGCAGGGCGGCGCCGTCGCCATGGCGGCCCTTTCCGAACTGGTGCCGATCGCCGGGGCGACCGCTGGCACCGTCCTGGTGGAGCGAGGCGGGCGCTTGCGGACGCTGGCCGACTTCGGCAAGGACGCCATCGCCCGCAAGGTGCGCATGGACGCCGGCATTCCGCACGGTGACGGGGTCGCCTGGCAGGCGGTGCTGGAAGGTCGCTCCCGCTTCGTCCGCTCGTACCCGGACGACGAACGGGCCCTGTCCGATTTGAAGGTCGACCCGCACCTGTTCGTGCTGCCGGTCGCGCGCCAGGGCGTGGCGCGCTGGGTGCTGCTGCTGGCATTCTCTGCAAGCGATCCACCCACCGACGACGCGCTGGCGCTGGTCGAGGAGGTCGGGCCGGTGCTGGCCACGGTGCTCGAGCTGGCGGACCGCAACGAGGTGGAGGATCGCCTAACCGACCTGCTGGAACGCTTGCCCGACGTTGCGAGCGAGACGTTGCCTCGCGAGATTCTGGACGCCGCCCTCGCGTCGGTGCCGGGGGCGGACGCCGGATCGATCGTGGTCCGCGACCGAGCCGGCGGACCGTTCCGGGTCCGCGCGTCCAGCGGGGTCCGCTTGGGGCACGACGCGGGTCCGGAGCTGTCGGAAGAGGCGGTGGTCACCTGGTACGCGCCGGAGGCCCGCGACTGGCAGGGCTACGGCCCGCGCGTCCTGCAGCTGCCCGGCGCCTCGGCCTGGCTGCGCTTGGCCCGCCGGGTCGGCCACCGTCCCGGCGCCGATCTGGACGCCTTCTGGCGCGAGGTGCGCAGCGACCTGAGCGTGCCGGTCCTGGTGGACGGCGTGGTGCACGCCATGATGATGCTGCAGGCCCGCACCCGCGCCGAAGCGTTCGACCGCGACTCGCTCCGCGTGGCGCGCCAAGTGGCGGCGGCGGGGGGGGGGGGGGGGGGGG
>JBBDSD010000219.1:4300-6732 GCA_040905065.1 Trueperaceae bacterium
AGCCGACGCGAGGCGGTCACCGATCCACTGACCGACCTGCTGAACCGGCGGGGCGCGGAAGCGGAGCTGACGCGCGCGCTGGCGCGCGCCGAGCGGTCGGGACGGCCGATGTCGCTGGTGATGATCGACCTGGGGTCGTTCAAGCGGATCAACGACACGTACGGACACGACGCTGGCGACCGGGCCCTGCGGCGCGTCGCCGAGACTCTTCGGAACGCGTCGCGGACCGGCGACCTGGTCGCGCGCTGGGGCGGGGACGAGTTCCTGGTGCTGCTACCGCACCAGGGGTCCGCAGACGCGGTCGCCACCGCCGAGCGGCTGGTGCAGGCGGTCCGGTCGGTGCGCGAGGGCGACGCCGTGGTGGAGGCCCACGCCGGCACCGCCAGCTTCCCTGACGATGGCGCCGATCTCGACGCGTTGGTGCGTCGCGCGGACGCGCGCATGTACGAACACAAGCGGTCGGTCTGAACCGTCCGCGCGGGTTCCGAGTCCGCGGCGCGTCAACAGATTGACGCACGCCGTCGCGCGAAAAGCGCATGCTCGCCTCGAGGCGATCCGCTCGCGCCGGACGCCCGAGGAGGAACGCATGCACGTACTTGCGGCGATGTTGGCCGGTGTGGTCGGAACGGCGGTGATGACGGTCCTGATGGGCGCGGGACCGGCCATGGGCCTCGCGAAGATGGACATGCCGCGCCTGCTGGGCACCATGCTGATCACGAACGACCCCGCGGCGCGGCGGATTGGCACCGTCGTGCACTTCGCGATGGGTGCCCTGTTGGGAGCAGGGTATCTGCTCCTTTGGTCGTGGGGCCTCGCGAGCGCGGGCTGGATCGGCGGATCGATCATCGGGTTCGTGCACGGTCTCGTCGCGGCCGCCACGATGCCGCTGATGCTGCGCATGCATCCCCGGCCGCCGAAGCTGACGCTGAACGCCGCAGCGTTCGTCGGCATCGTGCTGGGGCACGTGGTCTTCGGGTTCGTGCTGGGCTTGACGTATCTGGTGGTGACGTGACGGAGCCCGCGACGAACGCGTCGGCAGAGAACGTCTCCACACGAGACGTCGATCCGGAGCTGCCTCGGACGTCGTACCTCGGGGCGGAACACGTCCTCGACGAGATGTCGGCCGACGGTCGCCACCGCACGGCGCGCACGAGCGCGCTGCACGTGATCGTGCTGGCGATGATGGCGGGGGCGTTCGTGACGGCGGGCGCGCTGTTCTCGGTCGTGGTCGCGACCGGGGTGGACGCTTCGGGGCCCAAGATGCTGCTCGCGGGTTTCGCGTTCTCGGCCGGCTTCTTCTTCGTGCTGCTGAGCCGGACGGTGCTGTTCACCGAAGCGAACGTGGTGCTGCCCGCCGTCCTTCTCGACCATCCGCCTCGCGAGATCGTTCGGCGCGTCGGCCGGTTCTGGGCCCTGGCGTGGGTAGGCAACCTCGCTGGGGCCGTGCTGATCGGCGCTCTCGTCGTCGCGAGCCAGCCGCTGAGCGACGGGTTTCGCGACGAGCTCGCCGCGTTCATCGCCAAGAAGACGATGTACGCCGAGATCGGAACGCTCGAAGCCTGGTTCGCCGCGGTGCTGTCCGGCGTGTTCGCGAACTGGTTGGTGGGCATGGCGGCCTTCTTCGCCGTGATGGGACGCACCATCGTGGGGATGTACGTTCCGGTGCTGCTGGCCGTGTCGTTGTTCGTCGCGGCCAACTTCCAGCATAGCCCCGCCAACATGGGCTACTTCGCGCTCGCCACGCCGCTTCAGATCGGACCGGGTTGGCCCACGGCGCTCTGGTGGAACATCGTGCCGGCCGGCATCGGGAACATGATCGGCGGTGCTGCGCTGGTCGCCGTGCCGTTCTGGTACGTGCTGCGCCCCGACGCGTCGAAACGCCCCCGAGAGGAGGACTCGTGCACCGATTCACGACGGTGACGGGCGTGTACGTGCCCGACGTCACCGCGGAGGTCATGCGGACGATCGATCGCACGACGCAGGAGGCGTTCGGCATCGACCTGCTGCAGATGATGGAGAACGCCGGACGCGAGCTCGCGGCGCGTCTGCTGCCCGATCTGGACCGGGACGCCAGCGTGACGGTCGTCGCGGGCGGCGGTGGGAACGGCGGGGGTGGCCTCGCCTGCGCCAGGCGCCTGCACGATCGGGGCGTGCACGTGCGGGTGGTGCTGGCGCGCCCCGCTTCGCGCCTGGTGCCGGCTACCGGGCATCAGTTGGCTACGCTCCATGCGCTCGGCGTTCCGATCGCCGGCCCGGACCGCGTTGGCCCATGGGTGTCGGAGGCTGCCGTCACGGTCGACGCGCTGATCGGGTACGGCTTGCGCTCCCGTCCGGCACCTTGGATGGACCACCTGATCCACGCCGTGAACCGCTGCGCACGGTCGATCGTGTCGCTGGACGTGCCCTCCGGACTGGACGCTACGCGGGGCGTG
>JBBDSD010000220.1:0-6720 GCA_040905065.1 Trueperaceae bacterium
CACGGGCCGGGGGGCCCCGGCTCGCCAGGGTCCTGCGCCTGGGGCGAGCCGGGGTACAGCGCCCAGCCGCCCGCGTCCAGGTCGTGCAGACCCGGGACGTGCACGTGCCCCAGCAGCCAGGCGTCGGGCGCGGCGCGGCGCAGCCGCTCGCGGCTCAGCGGCGCGTACGGACTGGTGGAAAGGTCCAGGTCGCCGTGCACGAGGCCCAGGGTCGGCACGGCGCCGTCGTGCGGCAGGTCGTACGCCGCGAGCGGATCGTCCGTCACCCGTGCCTTCGGGAACGACCAGCCGTCCAGGTGCAGGCTGGGACGCCCGTCGTCGCCCTCCAGGGTGGTCCGCTCCCAGCGACCGCCCCGCCCGAGCAGCGTCAGGAGACCGTCCGGCAGCTGATCGGCTAGGCGGGGCAGCACGTCGTGATCGTGGTTGCCGGTCACCGCCACCACCTGGATGCCTGCCTCCGCGAGCGTCGTGACGCCCGCCTCGAGCGGGCCGATCGCCTCCCAGAACTTGTTGCTCTGATCGGCGACGTCGCCGGAGAGGCACACCACGTCGCACGCCTCCTCGGTCGCGAGCCGCACGATGCGGTTCCACGCGCCAGCGGCCGAACGATCGCTCTGGGGCAGTTCGCTCGGCACGCGCGTGGAGGTGCGGCCGATGTGCAGATCTCCGGTCAGCAGCAAGCGCACGGTCGCCTCCGTTCCGGTTCGCCCCTGGTCTCGACGCGCGACTGTACCAACGGGGCTCGCCGCCGCGCCCGCGGCCGCACCTGCCGCCGCACCTGCCGCCGCACCTGCCGCCGCACCCTGCGCTACGCTGCGGCCATGGACCCCGCCTCGCTGCGCCGAACGGTCGCGTCCCACGTGCGTGCGGCCGTCCCGACCGTGCGCTGGCTGGCCCTGTTCGGATCGCAGGCGCGCGGCGACGCGCGGCACGAAAGCGACGTCGACGTCGCGATGCTCGCGGCCTCTCCGGTGCCCGCGGCGCTGGTCTCGCGTCTGCGATCGGACCTGGAACTCGCGATCGGTCGCGACGTGCACCTGATCGACCTGCGTGCGGCGAGTCCCGTGCTCCGGAGCCAGGTGGTGCACGGTGCCGAGGTGCTGTTCACGGGCGGCGACCTCGAAACCGAGCAGTTCTTGGACTTCGTGGTCGCCGACTACGCTCGCCTGAACGACCGACGAGCGGAGATCTTGCGTCAGGTGCGCGAGCGAGGGCGCGTGCATGACCGATGACGTGATCGTCAACAAGGCGGCGCAGCTCGAGCGCTGCTTGCAGCGCGTTCGCGAAGAGTACGGGGACGGGTCGGACCTCGCGTCCGACCTGCGGCGTCAGGATGCGCTGATCCTGAACCTGCTTCGGGCGTGCGAGACGTCGATCGACCTTGCGATGCACGTGGTGCGCGTGCGGGCGTTGGGCGTCCCGCAGGGGAGCCACGACGCCTTCGCGCTCCTGGCTCGCGCGGACCTCATCGACACGTCGTTGGGCGACGACCTGCAGCGCATGGTGGGGTTCCGAAACGTGGCGGTGCACCGGTACCAGGATCTCGAGCTGGCGGTCGTGCACGACATCGTGCGCGAACGGCTCGCGACGTTCGACACGTTCGCGGCGGCGCTGCTCCGCTTGGAAGCCCCGTGAACCACCTTCGACCGACCGTCGACCGACCCCCGACCCTCCATGCCTGACGAGGAGGTCCCGCCGTGAAGATCGCCGTGTTCAGCACCAAGCCGTACGACCAACGGTTCCTGCGCCAGGCCAACGACCGCTTCGGGCACGAGCTGACCTTCCTGGAACCGCGTCTGACCGCGGCCACCGCGTCGCTGGCGTCCGGACACGACGCCGTCTGCGCGTTCGTGAACGACGTCCTGGACGCGGCGGCGCTGACGGTGCTCGCGGACCTGGGGGTGCGCGTGGTGGCGTTGCGGTCGGCCGGGTTCAACCACGTGGACCTGGACGCGGCCCAGCGGCTGGGCCTCGAGGTGGTCCGGGTGCCCGCGTATTCTCCGCACGCCGTGGCCGAGCACGCGCTGGCGCTGATCCTGGCGCTCAACCGCAAGATCTACCGCGCCTACAACCGCGTGCGCGAAGGAAACTTCGCGCTGGACGGCCTGATCGGCTTCGATCTGCACGGCAAGACGGTGGGCGTGGTCGGCACCGGCAAGATCGGGGCGACCTTCGCGCGGATCGCGCACGGACTGGGCTGCCGGGTGCTGGCGCTGGACCCGTACCCCAGCTCGGAGCTGGACGGCGTGGTCGCGTACGTGGACCAGGACGCCCTGTTCGCCGAGTCGGACGTGGTGTCGTTGCACTGCCCGTTGACGCCCGGCACGCACCACCTGATCGACGACGAAGCCATCGCACGCATGAAGCCGGGCGTCACGCTGATCAACACCAGCCGCGGACGGCTGGTCGACACGCGCGCCGTGATCGAGGGCCTCAAGGAGGGCCGCATCGGGCTGCTGGGCCTCGACGTGTACGAGGAGGAGGGCGATCTGTTCTTCGAGGACCTGTCCAACCGCGTGATCCGCGACGACGTGTTCTCGCGACTGCTGACCTTCCCGAACGTGCTGATCACGGGGCACCAGGGGTTCTTTACCGAGGAAGCGCTGCGCAACATCGCCGAGACGACGCTCGCCAACGTCCGCGCCTGCGAAACGGGCGAAGGCACGGTGCACCGCGTCACCTCGGACATGGTCGCGTAACCGGTGCCGGAGGCCCCACCCTGGTCCACGGCGTTGCTGGCGGGCGCGCCGATCGCGATCCTGCTGGCGACCATGCTGGGCCTGCGCTGGTCGGCTGCGCGAGCGGGCGTGGCCGGCCTGTTCCTTACGCTGCCGCTCGCCTGGGTCGCGTTCGGGTACGGACGGACGGTGCTGCCGGAGCTGGGTCCGCTGCTCGCCACCGGAGGCGCGTTGGCCGAGGCGGTGTTCGTGGCCGCCACCATCGTGTGGATCCTCTTCCCGGCCCTGTGCATCCACGAACTGCAGCAGCGCAGCGGAGCGCTCGAGGTGCTGCGCGCCTCGATGGCGCGCCTCTCGTCCGATCCCCGCATCACGGTGCTGCTGGTGGCGTGGTTCTTCGTGCTGTTCGTCGAAGGGGCCGCTGGGTTCGGAACCTCCGTGGCGCTGGCCGCGCCGTTCCTGGTCGCCGCCGGCTACGGGCGGGTCGAGGCCGTGACGATCGCGCTGGTGGGCCACGCCGCGGGCGTATCGTTCGGCGCTGTCGGCACGCCGGTCCTGCCGCAGATGGCAGCGACCGGCTTCGGCGGGCGCGAGATCGCCGGCGCCACCGCCGCGTACCACTCGCTGGCGGGATGGACCCTGCCGCTGATCGCGATGCTGATGGTCACCCGCACGCTATCGCCAGCGCAGCGGGCGGGCCGCGCGATCTGGGCCTGGACGCTGGGCGCCGCCGCGGCGTCCCTGCTCCCGCATCACCTCATCGCCGTCTGGATCGGGCCGGAACTGCCCACCTTGGGCGGGTCGCTGATCGGGGGCCTGGCGTTCGTGGGCGCCCTGCGCGTCGCGGGCGCGCGCAGGCGCGTGCTGGCCGTCACCGACGCGGCCGGGACCGCCCCGGGCGGCCTGGCGTGGGCGGCCGCGCCGTACCTGGCGCTGGTGGGAGCGGTGCTGGCGACGCGTCTGCTGCCGGGGGTCGGGGAGGTCGCGCGCCAGGTCGCCGTGGCGTGGCAGGTCGGCCCGTTCGACGGCCGGTTCGAGGTTCTCTACCACCCGGGCACGATGCTGCTGATCGCTCTGGCGGTCGGCGCGTGGGTGCAGCGCGCCGGCGCGAGCGACGTCGCGCGGGCGATGCGCCGCTCGGCGCTGCAGCTGGTCCCGGTGGCGGTGGCGCTGATCGCGATGCTGTCGATCTCGCGCCTCATGGTGCACGCCGGCATGATCGACGCCCTGGCGGTCGCGGCCGCCGCCACGGCGGGCGGGGCGTGGCCGGCGTTTGCGCCGTTCGTGGGGATGCTGGGCACGTTCGTGACCGGTTCCGCCACCGCGTCGAACATCCTGTTCACCGACTTCCAGTTCGCTACCGCGCAGCGCTTGGGCCTGGATCCGCTGCCGCTCATCGGGGCGCAAGGGTTCGGCGCGGCGGTCGGCAACATCGTCTGCCCGCATAACGTGATCGCGGCCGGCGCGACCGTGCAGCTGGCCGGTCGCGAGGGCGAGGTGCTGCGCCGCACCTTGGGCGTGGCGCTGGCGTACGCGGCGCTGGGTGGGGTGGCGGCGCTGCTGTTCGCGCGCGGGGCGTAGTCGGTCGGGAGCGTGGGCGCGGCGCCCCGCTACGGGGTCCGCCTGCGCTGCGAACCGTTCGTGGACCGGGCGCTCAGCGTCGCGCCTTTAGCGTCGTGCCTTCAGCAGCAGTTCGAGGCAGAGGACCACGAACGCCGCGTTCGCGACCCACGCCACGGTGCCCCCGACCGCGAACCAGGCCGGGCCCAGCAGCAGGCCCCAGGCGGCCACCATCACGCTCAGGCCTGCGATGGCGAAGAGGACCTGTACCAGCGCGGCACGCGGTCGCCGGAACGGCACGCCGCGGAAGCGGGGCAGGGCGTGGTACGCGACGCCCTGGATCATCAGGGTGACGAAGCCGAGCGACTGCAGGTGCGCGTGCGCCGGGCGCCAGTGGTACCCGAGCCAACCGAGGCCCATCGCGAGCCCCAGCGTGTTCCCGATCAGAAAGGCGATCAGGGCGGCCGTGATGGCGATCCGGCTGGCTTCGATCACGACGCGGTAGGCCCTGGCGTGATGATGCCGAGCACCAGGAACCTCCCGTCGCCGGCCTGCGCACCGTGCGCTTCGCCCACGTCGCACGCGAGCAGCGTTCCGGCCTTGGCGCGGACGCGGTGCTCGCCGCGCCACAGCTCGCCCTCGCCGTCGAGGCAGAGCAGGTGCACCCGCGGCTCGCCGCGTCCCGAGACCTGCTGGCCCTCCTGAAGGGAGAACAGCACCAGCCGGGCCTCGCGTTTGTCGCTGACGATGATGGCGTTACGCCGCTCGCCGTGCGACGCGAGCGCGGTGAGATCGGTCCCGTCCGCCGGGGTCACGATGCACCGCGGCGGAGCGTTTCGAGTTCGCCGATCAGGCCGCGGACGTCGGCGTCTGCGTCGGCGCAGGCCTGGGCGAGAGTGTTCCCTCCGCCGCAGCAGGTGTCGATGTCCTTGTCGAGCAGGAGGCCGGACGCTTCGGGCAGCTGCGCCAGGAGGTCGTTCACGGTGGTGGTGCTGCGGATCGTGGTCGGCGCTTCATGGCTCATGGCGCAATGATGATCGCGCCGCGCCTTCCGCGCCATGACGCAGGTCAAGGCCCACTTCCGTGCGGCGGTCGGCGCTGCGGACCTACGGCGTGCGCTCGTTCGCTTCCGATCGCGCTTCGGGGGAGGCGTCCGGCTCCATCAGGTCGTCGATCGGGCCGTGCGCTCCGCTGGCCAGGTGCTCCTCGCTGGCGACTTCGCCCAGCACGCGCGACACGATCTCGCGCACCGCTGCGGCGCGCTCGTGCAGGTATCGCGACCGGGGCGGATGTACCCGGGTGGCGCCCAGCACGTACGCCGCTTGCTCGCAGCGGTCCTCGGCCAGGTACGACCGAGCCAACGCCAGCAACGCCTGGACCAGCGTGTCCGGATCGTTCGTTCGGCGCGCCGCACGAAGCGCGCGCCGCGCGTCGGTTCGGGCCGACGCCGGTCGGCCGCGCGCCAGGGCCAGCTCCGCCAGGCCGATCCGCACGTCGGCCTCGATATCCGGGTCCGGGGTCGCGCGCACCAGCTCCAGGGCCTCCCGGTGGAGCGCCTCCGCCGCGTCGGGGCGGCTCGCCACCAGCGCTACGCTGCCGAGCGTGGTCAGGAGGGTCGGCTCCAGGCTGCGAAAGCCGATCGCGCGCGCCAGACGAAGCCCGTCACGCAGCGACTCCTCGGCGGAGGGCACGTCGCCGGCCAGCAGCAGGCCGGTGCCCAGGTTGATCAGGTTCCGCACCTCGGAGCGGCGGTTGCCCCGGCTCCGATTGATGCGGAGCGCCTCGCGGTACGCCGCCTCGGCGCCGGCCAGGTCCCCCGCCGACTTGCGGACCGATCCCAAGTTGTTCGCCACGATCGCGACCTGGCGTTCCTGGCAGCGCTCGAGCGCGTCGCGACGGACCTCCTCGAAGCGGCGGGCGGCCTCGCGGAGGTCGCCCTGCTTCTGCGCGACGTTGGCGAGCGTGTTGCGCACGCTGGCCAACGCCCGCACTAGGACCGGATCGTCGGGGTGGGCCTGGGCGCGTGGCGCGATCCGTGCCAGCGCGTCCTCCGCCCACCGTTTCGCTTCGTCGACCTGCCCCTCGCGGTAGTGGAACCACGCCTGCGCCGCCCGAAGGCGACCGAGCACGGCGTGGCCGACGTCGGCGTCGGGGTGGGGAGTGTCGGTGACGCCTACTTCGACGCGATCGTCGGGAGCGCCTTCTCGCGGTGACGCCCACGCCTCGACGCGCTCCGCCGCTTCGGCGAACGTCTCGATCGCGTCGTCCCAGCGGCCGCCGCGCTGGATGAAGTACAGCTGCAACGGCCGGCAGGACGTCCACAAGGCGCGAAGGTCGCCGCGTTCGGCGGCGGTGCGCACGGCGCTACGGACGTTGGGCAGATCGAGGCCGATCGCTTCGATGGCGCGTTCCTGCTGCGGGCCGCCGGTCAACGGCTCCTCCCAGCGGCGGACCAGCGCCAGGTAGGTCCGCGCGTGCGCCG
>JBBDSD010000221.1:0-6699 GCA_040905065.1 Trueperaceae bacterium
GAACGCCGCGTGGCCGAACTCGAGTCGCACCTGCCCAGCTACGACCGCGATCCCGACACCGCCGTCATTCCCAACCGCATCCCCGACCGCATTCCCGCCGTGAGCGACCCGTACCGTTCCGACGACGGACCGGACGTTCCCGGGCAAGCCGGGAACGACGCGGACCGCGACCGATCGCAGCGTCGCGCGCTCGGCGACGCGGACGACGCGCGCCGGGCGTGACGCGACCCGCATCACCGAAGGCCCCGCCGAACGCGACGCGATCGGCCGCGCACGCCGCCACGCGCGGGCCGAGCCACGACGTGCACTGGTGCGCCCGGCCGCTGGCGCCGCCCGACGTGGTCGACCGTCTGATGCGGACGCACGGCGTGCCTCCGGTGCTGGCGTCGATGCTGTGGGCGCGAGGGTTCGCCGGTCCGGGCAGCGAGCGGGCGTTGCACCCACCCCTGGAGCCGAGCCCGATCCCGGGCCTGGACGCCGCGGCGGAACGGTTGGACGACGCCATCGCACGGGGACGCCGCATCCTGATCCACGGCGACTACGACGCCGACGGCATCACCGGCACCGCCGTGCTGCTGCTGGGCCTGCGGGCGCTGGGCGCGAACGTCGAACCGTTCCTCCCCAACCGCCTCACCCACGGCTACGGCGTGCACGCCGACCTGGTACCCCAGCACGCCGCCGGGTGCGACCTGTTCGTCACCGTCGACTGCGGCATCACCAACGTGGCGGAGGTGCGCGCCCTGCGCCGGGCGGGGGTCGAGGTGATCGTGACCGACCACCACGCGCCCGACGCGGAACTGCCCGACGCGCTGGTGGTGCACCCCCGCCTGGGCGGACCGGACGGCCCCACGCCGCAAGCCGTGGGCGAACCGACCGGTGCCGGCGTCGCCTACCACCTGATCTGGCGCCTCCACCAACGGCGCGGGATCGAGGCTCCCTTGGCGCTGAGCGACCTGGCCGCCAGCGGCACCGTCGCCGACGTCGCGCCGCTGCTGGGCGAGAACCGGGCGCTGGTCCGCGAGGGCCTGGCGCGCCTGCAGGACAGCGCCTGGCCGGGCGTACGCGCCATGGTGGCCCAAGCGCGCCTCCGCGGCGCACCGACCGCGCGGGACCTGGCGTTCCTGCTGGCCCCGCGCCTGAACGCCTCCGGTCGCCTGGGCGAACCGGAGGTGGGCCTGGACCTGCTGACTACCGCCTCCGACCGCAAGGCGCGCGAACTGGCCGCCTACCTGGACACCCGCAACGACGAGCGCAAGCGCCTGCAGGAGACCATCTACCAGGCGGCCGACGCGCAGGTGGATCCGGACGCTCCCGCCATCGTGGTGCACGACGACGCCTGGCACCCGGGCGTGATGGGGATCGTGGCCAGCAAGCTGCTGGAGCGGTGGTACAAGCCGGTGTTCATCGTGGCGCGCGGACAGGGCAGCGTGCGCAGCACCCCTGGCCTGTCCGCCGTGCAGGCGTTGCGCGCAGCGTCGGACGCTCTGCTTCGCTTCGGCGGGCACGAGGCCGCCGCCGGCTTCGCCATCGATCCCGCGCGGTTGGACGCGTTTCGCGACCGCATCTACGCGCACGTCGCCGCGTTCCCGGCGCCCAGGCCGCAGGTCACGCTGGACGCCCTGCTGGACCCGACCCAGATCGACGAGGACCTGTGGCGTGCCGTGCAGGCGATGGAGCCGTTCGGCGAGGGGCACCCGGCCCCCACCTTCGCGCTGAGCGAGCGGCTGTCCGCCGTGCGCGCCGTGGGGCGCGACGGGGCGCACCTGCAGTTGCGCGTGGGCGACGTCAAAGGGGTGGCATGGCGCAAGGGCCACCTGAGCCGCGAGCTGCGTCCCGGCAGCGCCGTGCAGGTCGCCGCCGCCCTGACGGAGAACCGTTGGAACGACCGGCGCACCTTGGAGTTCGTCGCCGAGGAGATCCGGGCCGGCGTGCCCCTGCCGTTGGGCGACGATCCGGTCCATGCCGGGCCCGACGCCGGACCCGACGCCGAAACCGACGCCGAGACCGACGCCGACACCACCGCCGAAGCCGCGCGCGCGCCAAGCGACGCCGCCCACGTCCGGCGCGGCCCGCCACCCCCCGGCACGGCCGCGACGGACGAGGCGCACATCCGCACCGTGCCGCTGAGCGACGATCCGCACGAAGCGCACCGCCCGTTGGCGCGGCGCCTGCGCGACGGCGCTCCGCTCTGGCTGGACCTGGACGCGACCGAACTGGCGCGCCTGGCCGACGCCGCCCGCGCCTTCCCGACGGTGCACGATCTGCGGCGCGCCTACGTGGCGCTCAGGGGCGGCCGCTCGCCGCGCCTGCCGCCGGCCGCCGACCGCAACGTCCGGCGAGCGCTGCGCGAGCTGGAGCTGTTGGACGGGGACGGCGCCGTCCGGACCGGCGGTCGGACCGATCCGTACGCGTCGGACACCTTGCGCGCCGGACTGCTGCAGCGCTACCGCATCGAGTCGCTCCGCAACGCCTACCTGCATCTGGACGACGACGGGTTCGCGCGAACGGTGCGGACCCTGTACGCGAGCGGCGCGCGCGACTGACGCGCGGGAGAGCGCCGACCCCGTGCCATACTGGCGCGCATGAGCACCGATGCCATGCCGGCCCCGACGCACGCCTCCCCGGGAGCCGCCCTGAACGATGCGACGTTGACCGCGCTGCAGCACGATCTGCGACGCGACCTGCGCGGCGAGGTCCGCTTCGACGGCCTGGCCCGCTCCCTGTACGCCACCGACGCCAGCCCGTACGAGATCCATCCGTTCGGCGTGGTCGTTCCCGCCGACCGTGACGATCTGATCGCTGCCGTCCGTCTCTGCGCCCGGCACGAGGTTCCGATCCTGATGCGGGGCGGCGGCACCAGCCTGGCAGGCCAGACGGTCGGACGGGCGGTGGTGATCGACGTCAGCAAGCACCTCACGGAGATCCTCGACGTGAACGTCCAGGAGCGCACCGCGACGGTCGAACCGGGCGTGATCCGCGACCAACTGAACGCCCACCTGGCGTCGCACGCGCTGCAGTTCACGCCCGACATCAGCACCACCAACCGCGCCGCGATCGGCGGCATGGTGGCGAACAACTCGGCCGGGACGCGCTCCATCAAGTACGGCATGACGGTCGACCAGGTGTTGGGCATGACGGTGGTGCTGGCCGACGGGACGGTCACGACCCTCGGCCCCCTGAGCGAACCCGAGCTGGACGCGACGTGCGCGCAGAACGATCTTAAGGGCGAAATCCACCGCGTCGTCCGCCGCATGGTGCGCGAGCACGAGCAGGAGATCGAGACCCGCTTTCCGAAGGTGGTGCGGCGGGTGGGCGGCTACAACCTGGACGCGCTGACGCGCGGCCGACCGTTCGACCTGAGCAAGATCGTGTGCGGCAGCGAGGGCACCCTGGCGGCGATCATCGACGTCACCGTCCGGCTGGAGCCGGTCCCCGCCACGCGCATGCTGGCGATGGCGCAGTTCGACACGCTGCGCGCGGCGCTCGAAGCGGTGCCCGCCATCAACCGGCACGGTCCCGCCGCGGTCGAACTGATGGACCGCAGCATGTTCGAGCTGGGCCTGAAGAACCCGGCCCTCGCGCCGCTGATGAGCTGGCTGGACGGCCTGCCCGCCGCGGTCCTGATGATCGAGCTGGACGGAGACGATCCGGCAGCGGTCCGGGGCGCGTTGGCGGCGCTGAAGGACGACCCCGAGTTCTCCGGGCGCGTCGCGCACCTGCACGAAGCGTGGACCCCCTCGCAACAGGCCGAGATCCTCCAGATCCGCAAGGACGGCCTCGGCATCTACGCCACCATCCCCGGCGCCGCCAAGCCCACGCCGTTCGTCGAGGACGCCGCCGTGCCGCCCGAACGACTGGCCGAGTACACCCTGGCGGTGCAGCGCATCTGCCGCGAGATGGGGGTCGACACCGTCTTCTACGGGCACGCCTCGGTCGGCGTGATCCACACCCGGCCGCTGCTGGACCTCAAGACCGAAGAGGGCATCCGCCTGTACCAGCGGATCTCCGACGCGGTGTTCGAGCAGGTGGTGAAGGTGGGCGGTTCGTGGAGCGGCGAGCACGGCGACGGCCTGATCCGCAGCGCCAAGAATCGCGAACTGTTCGGCGACGTGCTCTACGAAGCGTTCCGCGACCTGAAGCGCGCCTTCGACCCGCACGGGATCTTCAACCCCGGCAAGATCACCGACGCCGCGCCGATGACCGAGAACCTCCGCTACGGCGCCGACTACCCCCGCATCGAACTGGACACCGTCTTCGACTTCCGCGATCAGGAGGGGTTCCTGGGCGCGATCGAGGCGTGCACCGGCGTGGGGGCGTGCCGCAAGGTGGACGTGGGCACCATGTGCCCCAGCTACGTGGCCACCCGAGACGAGGACCACTCGACCCGCGGCCGCGCCAACGTACTGCGCGAGGCGATGACCGGCCGGCTGCCGGGCGGGCTGGCGTCGGACGAGGTGCACGAAGTGCTGGACCTCTGCCTCGAGTGCAAGGCGTGCAAAGCGGAGTGCCCCAGCCAGGTCGACATGGCGAAGCTGAAGTACGAGACGCTGCAGCAGCGCCACGATGTGCACGGCGTGCCGCTCGCCACCCGCCTGATCGGCACCGTCGCCGCGGTCGCGCCGATCGGCCGAGCGCTGGCGCCGCTCGCCAACCCGCTGCTGCGCACCGGCCCGGTGCGGTGGGCGCTCGAGAAGACGGCGAACGTCGATCGCCGGCGCGTCATGCCGGCCTACGCCGACGAGAGCCTGACCTCCTGGTTCCGGCGGCGCGACGACGGGCGCGGCGAGCGACGCCGCGCCTCGCGCCACGACGCAGACGCGGGGGACGCCGCCCGATCCGGCCGCCGCGTCGCGCTGTTCGTCGACACCTGGACCAACTACCACGACCCCGCCCCCGGCATCGCGGCGGTGCAGGTGCTGGAAGCGTGCGGCTACCAGGTCGAGCTGGCCACGCCCGGCTGCTGCGGCCGACCCCAGATCAGCAAGGGCCTGCTTCGGCAGGCGCAGGCCGCAGCGGCGCGCAACGTGGCGCGCCTGCTGCCGTACCAGCGCCAGGGCGTCCCGGTGGTGGGCTTGGAGCCCAGTTGCGTGACCGCCTTCCGAGACGACTACGTGGACCTGGTGCCCGGCAACGACACGCGCGCCGTGGCGGAGCACGTGACCATGATCGAGACGTTCCTGACGCGCGAGTGGACCCAGGGGCGCCTCGATCCCGAGGCGATCTTCGAACGGAGCGAGCGCCCGCTGCTGCTGCACGGGCACTGCCAGCAGAAGGCGGTGGTCGGCACCTCCGCCACCCGTGCCCTGCTGGAGTGGGCGTCCAGCGACGTGCGCGAACTGGACGCCGGCTGCTGCGGCATGGCCGGCAGCTTCGGCTACGACCACTACGACCTGTCGATGAAGATCGGCGAGGACCGGCTCTTCCCCGCCGTGCGCGCGCACGCCGACGCCAGTCCCGACGGCGGCACCGCCGCCCCCGGCTTCAGCTGCCGGCACCAGATCGAGGACGGCACGCGCCAGACGGCGCTCCACCCGATCCAGCATCTGGCCGAGGCGTTGCGTTCGAACCGCCACCTCTCGTGATTGCGTACCGTGCGTCCGTTCTCGCCTACCGGGCCTTGCCAGGACGGGTGTTCGCCCGTTGCGACGCACAGCAGGTGCCCCAGACCTCATGACCATCACCGGCAACGACGGATGGCCGACGTCCGCAACGTGACCGTGGAGTCTGACACGATTATTTCCGCTCGCAATCTGAGCCGCTCGTATCGCCTTCCTGACCGCCGCGAGGGTCTCCGCGGCTCTCTCGTGGACCTGCTGCGCCCCCGCTACCGGCACGTTCAGGCCGTGTCCGGCATCGACCTTGACATCGCTCGCGGCGAAAGCGTCGCGTACATCGGCCCGAACGGCGCCGGGAAGAGCACCACCGTGAAGATGCTCGCGGGCATCCTGAAGCCCACGAGTGGGGAGCTCCGCGTACTGGGGCTTGAGCCGCACCGGGAGCGCGAACGTTACGTCCGTAACATCGGCGTGGTGTTCGGGCAGCGGACCTCCCTCTGGTGGGACATCGCGGTGATCGAGTCGCTGCGGTTGTTGCAACGCGTGTACGACGTGCCGGAAGCCGCATTCCGAAGGCGTCTCGAGCGGTTCGACGAGGTGCTCGGCATCGGCGCATTCCTACGCACGCCCGCACGGAAGCTGTCGCTGGGGCAGCGCGTCATGGCGGATCTCGCCGCTGCGCTGTTGCACGATCCTCCCGTGGTCTTTCTCGACGAGCCCACCATCGGCATCGACGTCAGCGTGAAAGCGCGCATCCGGGAGTTCCTCCGGGACGCCAATCGCTCACGCGGCACCACGTTGCTCCTCACCACGCACGACCTCGGCGACGTGGAAGCGCTCTCGAACCGCGTGATCGTCATCGATCGCGGTTCCCTCGCCTTCGATGGGACGAGCGAAGCCTTGCGGCAGGAACTAGGTTCAGGAAGCCGCATCGTCGTACGCATCGCCGAGAGTGCCCTGCCGGACCTCGAGACGGCCACCCTCCCCTTCGGCGTAACGTGGCAACAGGAAGGCAGGGGGCGCTACGCCGCTCGCTACGACGCCGAGCGCGTCTCCACGCCCGAACTCGTCGCGCGAATCCTCGCCTCGGTGTCGCTCGAAGACCTAGAATTGCGTGGCGCCAGCATGGAGGACGTCGTACGGG
>JBBDSD010000222.1:0-6672 GCA_040905065.1 Trueperaceae bacterium
ACCGCTGCGCTTGGCCGCCGCCGACGCCGCGGCCGCCAGCCTGCGCTACCACTTCGCGCCCACCGACCTGGCCGGTGCCTTCGCGCGGCACGCCAGCGTGCAGCTGGATCCGTTGGCGCCCCTCGCCCCGAACCACGACCTGGTGCTGGCCGCGCGCGTGTCCGACTACCGCCAGGGCGACGGCGACGCGTTCGTGTACGAGCAACGCGGAGCCTACGACGGTTGGGACAAGCAGGCCTCGTGGGTCGAGACCCGGGGCCTGCCCGCCCGCCGCTGGCTGCAACGACGCCACGGCGAGCGTTGGCGTCCCGTGCTGAGCGAGCACCCGAAGGAGACCCGAGCGTTCCTGGACGAACTGCGCGAGCGCGGACCGTCGGAACCGAGCGAACTGGCCGTCGATCGCAGCGTGGACGCCTGGCGCGGCAGCTGGTACGGGCCCCGCCTGGCCAAACGTCTGGCGCGCGCCCTCTGGCACGCCGGAACGATCGCCACCCACCACCGGCGTCACGGGCGGCACGTCTACGACCTGGCCGAACGCGTGCACCCCCGCGAGGTACTGGACGCGCCCGACCCGGACCCAAGCGACGCGGTCCGCCAGGTACTGCTGGACCGGCACCGCGCCACCGGCCTGCTCAGGCCGAACGCGCCGGCCGAGGTGTGGAGCCTGCCACTCGCCGCCCACGCACGCAAGGCGGCGCTGCAGGAGCTGGTGGCCGACGGTCGCCTGCGCCGGGTGGAGGTGGACGGCACCGTGTTCCACGCCGTGCCGGCCTGGACCGACGCGCTGGATCGTCGCGACGGGCACGGCGTCCGTTTCGTCGCCCCGCTGGACCCCCTGATCTGGGACCGCCCCGCTGCCAAGACGGTGTTCGGCTTCGACTACCTGTGGGAGGTGTACAAACCGGCCGCGAAGCGGCGCTGGGGGTACTACGTGCTGCCCGTCGCCGACCAGGCGGGCCTGGTAGCGCGGGCGGAGATCGTACGCGACCGGGCCACGCGCACGCCGCGCCTGTACGTCCGACGCTGGTGGTGGGAGCCGGAGCGGGCGCCGGCGGAGGGAAGCGCAGCGCGAACACGCTTCCTGGAGCGACTGGAGCACGCCATCGCGCGGCTGGCGCGACTGGTGGAGGTCCGTCGCGCCGTCGCCTCTCGTACCGTACCGAGCGACGTGCGCTCGGCGTTCCGGGCCGGGGCGGACGCGACGTGATCACCGTCAAGCTGGGTGGAGCGTCGGGCATCGACCCCGGTCCGCTGGTACGCGACGTCGCGAGCTGGACCCGGTCGGGACGACCGCTCGTGATCGTGCACGGCGGAAGCGACGCCACCGACGCCCTGTCGCTCGCGCTGGGGCGACCGCCCCGCTTCGTGACCGGACCGACCGGCCGGGTCAGCCGCGTCACCGACGCGGACGCCCTGGCCGACTTCACCATGGCGTGCGCGCTGCGCAACGCCGAACTGGTCACCGCGCTGCAGGCGGCCGGCGTGGACGCCGTCGGCCTGCGCGGCGTGGACGGCGGCGTGCTGCGGGCTCGCCGCAAGCGCGCCATCCGCTACGTCGAAGACGGCAAGACCAAGCTGCTGCGCAACGACCGCAGCGGCGCCGTGACCGGCGTCGACGAGCGCCTGCTGCGCCTGCTGCTGAACGATGGTCGCGTGCCGGTGCTGTCGCCCCCGGCGTTGGCGGACGACGGCACGGCCGTCAACGTCGACGCCGACCGGGCCGCCGCCGCTGTGGCGATCGCGCTGCGATCCGAGACGCTGATCCTTCTCACGAACGTGCCCGGCCTGCTGCGCGATCCGCACGACCACGCCAGCCTGCTGACCACGGTCGACCTGAGCGACCCCGCGCAGGTGGCCGTGGCCGACGCAGCCGCGACGGGCCGGATGCACGCCAAGCTGGACGCCGCCAAGACCGCCGTGGACGGCGGCGTGGCGCGCGCCATCGTGGGTGACGCCCGCCGCGACGCGCCCCTGACGACCGCTCTCGCGACCGACCGTGCGACCGACCGTGCGACCGCCGCGAGCGGCTCGGGTACGGTGATACGGCGTACTCTCCCCGAGGAGGCATCATGACCCCGACCGATCCGCAGACGAACGAGGCGGGACCTGCCACGCGGGACCTGCTGCAGCGCGACGCCCGCCACCACTCCGGCCTTTGGTCGCCCCGCCGGGCGTTCGTGGCCGGCGATGGCTGCACCCTGATCGACGCCGACGGGAATCGGTTCCTGGACCTGATGGCCGGCATCGCCGTGGCGTCGTTGGGGCACGCCCACCCCGAACTGACGCACGCCATCGCGGCCCAGGCGGGTCGCCTGATCAGCGCCCCGCAGAACCTCGCCAGCGACGTCCGGACCGAGTTCCAGGAGGCACTGTTCCGGTTGGCGCCGGCGCCCCTGAACCGGGTGTTCCTCTCCAGCTCCGGGTCGGAAGCGAACGAGGCCGCCGTCAAGTGGGCGCGCGCCGCGACCGGCCGCTCGACCTTCGTGGCGTTCAAGCGCGGCTTCCACGGCCGCACCTTGGGCGCGCTGCCGCTCACCTGGACCGCCGCCTACCGCGAGCCGTTCGAGCCGCTGCTCGGCTCGGCGGCGCGCTTCGTACCGTACGGCGATGCCGGCGCCCTGGCCGAGGCGCTCGACGGCGAGGTGGCGGCGCTGGTGATGGAGCCGATCCAGGGCGAAGGCGGGATCCACCCGGCCGACCAGGCGTTCGTGCAGGAGGCCCGCCGCCTCACCCGCGACGCCGGAGCGCTGCTGATCTTCGACGAGATCCAGAGCGGCGCCGGTCGCACCGGAAGGTTCCTGGCGCACCAGCACTTCGGCGTGGACGCCGACGTGGTCACCATGGCCAAGGGCCTGGGCGGCGGCGTACCGATCGGCGCGACGCTGATGACCGACCAGGTGGCGGGCGCCATGCCTGCCGGCGGGCACGGCACCACCTTCGGCGGCAACCCGCTGTCGGCCGCCGCCGGGCTGGTGGTGCTCCGCGCCCTGGAGGACGGCCTGCTGGAGCACGTCGCCGACGTGGGTGGGCACCTGCACGATCGCCTGAACGAGCTGGCCCAGCAGGAGCCCCGCATCCGCACCGTGCGCGGCATGGGTCTCATGGTCGGCGTCGAGTTCAAGGAGAAGGTGGCCGGCCTGGTCGAGGCGCTGGAGCGGCGCGGCATCGTGGCGATCGCCGCTGGGGCCACCGTGATCCGGTTCGTGCCGCCGTTGATCATCTCGAAGGCCGAAATCGACCGGGCCGTGGACGGCTTGCGGCAGGCGCTGGCGGACACGGCACCGGAGGCCTGACCACGCCGCTCGACGATCATGCACGGGAACCGTTCGTCCGGGGCCTGATGCGGGCGGTGGTGGAGGCCCCCAGTCCGTCCGGTTCCGAAGCCGCCGCCGTCGCCGCGCTGCAGCGCGGTCTGGCCGAGCGTGCGGTCCGCACCCGCGTCGACGCGGCCGGCAACCTGCACGTCCGGGCCGGAACGGGACCGAAGCGTTTGCTGCTGCTGGGGCACGTCGACACCGTCCCGGGCGCGCTACCGGTGCGCGACGACGGCGACACGTTGCACGGGCGCGGCACGGTCGACGCGAAGGGACCGCTCTGCGCCGCGGCGGCGGCGCTGGCGGACCTCGCCGAGTCGGACGCCATCGGAGGCGACTGGACGGTGCACCTGGTCGCCGCCGTCGGCGAGGAGGCGCCCGGCAGCCCCGGCGCGACGCGCCTGCTGCACGACCTGGACGCGCCGGACGCCATGATCGTGCTGGAACCGTCCGGTTGGGACGCGGTCACGCTCGGGTACAAGGGCCACCTGCGCGCCCGCCTGACGTGCGAGCGCCCCTCCGCGCACGCCGCCGGACCCGACCCGTCGGCCGGCGACCGTCTGGTGCGCACCGTCGCGCGTCTCCTGGACGAGATCGATCGCTCCGAACCGGCCGACGAGGGCGCCTTCGCGCGCCTCACCGCCACCGTCACCGACCTGCGTCACCAGCACGACGGCGTGACCGCGCGAGCCAGCGCCACGCTGGGCGTGCGCCTGCCGGTGCACCGTCCGCCCGACGCGGCGGGCGCGTGGCTCCGCGAGCGACTGGAGGGAAGCGGCGTACGCATGCAGGTCGACGACGGGGTCGCCGCCGTGCGGGGCCCGGCCGACGGACCGTTGACGCGTGCCTTCCGGGTCGCCATCCGCACCGCGGGCGGCCGACCCCGCCGCATCGTCAAGACCGGTACCAGCGACTGGAACGTGGTCGCGCGCCGTTGGGCGGTGCCGGCGTTGGCGTACGGGCCGGGCGACTCCGCGCTGGATCACGCCCCCAATGAACGCATCGCCTGGAGCGAGGTCGACGCCGCCACCTACGTCCTCCGCACGGCGATCGCACGCATCACGGCGAACGGCGTCGCCTGAACGCCGCACACTGACCTACCGACCTGACGGGGTCTGACGGGGTCAAACGCCGTGGGTCAGAGGCCGGACAGTTCGTAGTTCTTCTGAATGAACGACTCCCACTCCGCCGGAATGTCCTCCTCCGTATAGATGGCACTGACGGGACAGGCAGGAATGCAGGCGCCACAGTCGATGCACTCTTCGGGGTGGATGTAGAACTGGTCTTCCGCTTCGTAGATGCACTCGACCGGGCACACGTCGACGCACGACATGTCCTTCGTGCCGATGCACGGTTCGGCGATGATGTGGGGCATGGAACGGACCTCCTCGGCGGCTCGCGCCGCTTATGAAGGAACATCATCCCCCAACGGGCGCGGGAGCGTCAAGCGAGCCGGTGTGCGACGTTTGGCACCGGTCGCGTCGACCGGTCCGTATACTGAGGCGTCACCATGGAGGACGCCCCCGACTTCGCCCTGGAACTGCTCGAGTACAAGGTCGACGATCTTCGCCATCGTCGTCCGATCCGGGGTGGCAGCGACTCCCTTCACGCGCTGCGGCGCTGGCTCGATCGGCACGCCGACCGCTTGATGAACGACCAGCGCGAACGGCTGCGAGCGCTCGGTCGCGAAGTGGGCATGAACGACGCCGCGCACAGCACGACGGCTCCCCCTGGAGCGTCGTTCGACGATCTGGTCCTCACCGGCGAAGAGCCCGCCGCTCGCGGGGGCAGCGATGTGATGCTGGACCTGCACGACGGAAGCGACGACGTGGACCGGGCAGGCGGCCTGACCCTGACGTTGGACGATGATGCCGAGGACGCCGAACTGGCCGCGCCGGTGGTGCCTCTCACCGAACCGGAACGGCGCGAGCAGGAGGCGCTGCAACGTCTGGCTCGGCGCCTGTTCCGGCGCGAGGTCGAGCGCTTTGCCGAGAATCTGGCGGCCGCCTGGCGCGCCGAGCGGGAACGGATCACGCCGCGGCTGCTGTACGCCGCCCTTCGGAACCTCGACCGCTACCGGGAGACGCCGGAGTTCGCGCGCGACGTGAACCTTCGCCAGTTCCGCGTGGTCGAGCCCATGCCGGCGCGCGTGGATCCGCTCGTGTCGCTCTCCGACCTGGACAGCCTGATCGTGATCTGCCGCGACGTGGTGGAGTCGGTGCTGTACCTGCGCGACGCCACGCCCGCGCCGCAGATCGAACGCAGCGCCTCGCTGGACTACCTCCGCAAGATCGCGTTCGCCGTGGCCAGCGATCCGTACGCCGGCGAGCGCTCGGCGGTGAAGGCCAAGGGGCCGCGCGCGTCGGAGCTGCGTTCGGCGTTGCGGGATCTGGCCCGCGAACGCCTCCCGGACTGGCAGCGGCAGGCCCGGCGCGAAGACCTCGAGGCCCGCTTGCGCGAGCGCGAGGACATGGACCGGCAGCAACGCACGATCCTGCGCAAGGACACCCTCCGCTTCGCCGAGCACGTCGACGCCTTCTTCGCGCGCTTGTCGCAACTTCTGCCGAAGTCGGTCGGCGGGCAGGCGGACGAGCCGCAACTGTCCGGAGGCGTGCTGTTCGCCCTTTCGCCCGGTTTGCGTCGCAACGACCTGTCCGACGACCTGCGAGCGTTGACGCTGCGCATGGTGGGTCCGGTGCGCCTGACGTTCGCCGGACGCCCGTTGATCATCACGGTCGACGGTGCGCAGCGACACCTGTTCCTGGGCGACGTGGAGGTCAATCTGAGCAAGGATCAGGTCGTCACGGTCGACGGTGACGAGGTCGAGATCTTCGTCGAGGGCGACTACCTGCACGTCCGGCTGCGGGAGACGGGTGCGTCGCTCGCTGCCTCGGTGGCGGAGGCGGCAGCGGTCGTGCACGCCCATCGCGCATCCGACCCGCTCGAAGTGCAGGCGATGCTGCGCCTGTTGTCGCCGGGGGCGCCCGCCGACCCGACTGGGCTGGTGGTCACCGCCGTGCGGCGGGCGGGGCAGATCGTCGCCAAGGCGCCCGACCGGCTCGTGGCGCTCCGGCGCCTGCTGCAAGGCACGGCCAGCGCCATCGGCTACGCTCCGGACCCGAACTGGCTCTCCTCGTTCGCGGAGCGGATCGATCTGGTGGCGCGGGCGCGCCCGGAACAGCTTCCCCAGGCGCTGGCGTTGCTGACCGAGGACGATCCGGACGCCGACCCGGCGATCGTGGTGCCGTTCACCGGCGATCCGGTCGACGTGCCGGTCGGGGGACGCTCCGTGACGGTCCGTCAGTACGGTGTGCGCGGCGCCGATCACCTGGTCGCCATGGTGCCCGGACAGGTGATC
>JBBDSD010000223.1:0-6667 GCA_040905065.1 Trueperaceae bacterium
CGGAGCCTGCGTCGGTGTCGAGCGCGTGCGCTTCGTCGTCCACGGTGCGCCCTTCCGACCAGGCTCGTGCGGCCAACGCGTCCAGTGCGTCCGGATCGTGCGCCTCCGTGCGGGGGCCGGACTCCACGGTCGGGGCCGACGTGGCGGTCGGGGCGGCCCCGTCCGGCCAGGTCGCGGTCGGGGGCACGCTCGCGGTGGCGGTCGTCGCACGATCGGTCGCGCGGCGACCGCTGCGGCTCGCCACCCGCAGCAACGAACCGTCCGTGTCGGACGGGAGGTAGGCGCTGGCGCCGTGGGTGCGGAACAGGTCGGCGAGCAGCGCCACCATGGCGTCCAGCACGGGTTCCGGCGCCCGCAGGCGTTGCAGGTGCATCGCTGCTCGCGCCAGCAGGTTCGCTCGGTCCCGGTAGCGCGCGGCACGCGCGGCGGTCGCCGCCCAGCGGTCGCCGAGCCAAGCGGTCGCGAGCAGGGCGGCGCCGGCCGCGACCAGCGCGAGCCGAGCGGCCAGCCCGGCGTCCCAGGCGAGGGCCGCTACGAACGCCACGACCGACGCGGTCGCACCGACCAGGCGAACGGTGCGTGCGATCGGTATGAGCGGGGGGCGGTCCGGTGCATCCATCGCACGGATGGTACGACGTCGGCGCGCTCGTGGTCGCGACTCCTCGGCCGTTGCCGCGTCGGAGGTAGACTCGGCGCGTGGCCGCCAAGCGCACGAAAACGAGTGCCCGGACGCGCCCGACGGTCGATCTGGAAGCGATCGGGCTGGTCGTGCTGGCCTCGGGCCTGGCGCTGCTCGGTCTGATCGTTCCGGCGCTGCCGACGGGAGAGCTCGGTGCGGTGGTCCAGGACGCCACCAGCGGCCGGATCGGCGTGTTCGCGTACGCGCTGCCGTGGCCGCTGGTGGCTCTCGGCGGGGCGTTCCTGCTGCGGCGCAACCCGACGGGGTGGCCCCGCGTCGTGTTCGGTTACCTGCTGGCGTGGACCGGCGTCTGGGGCGTGACGATGGTGGCGGCTCCCGACCTGGCCGGCGGCTGGGCGGTGCGGGCCCGGACCGGCCTGACCGGCGCGCTGGGAGCCGCGGTGGCGGTGCCGGCGCTGGTGGTGGCGACCTTGGGGATCGAGGCGATGGTCGGCTGGCGTCCGCTGCGCATCACGCACGCGGCGCTGCTGGCTACGGTCCGCGTGGTGCGGCGCAGCTGGCGCTGGGCCACGGCCACCCGTCGCCGCGTCAAGGCGCGGGCGGCGTTCCGGGCCGACGTGGCGCGGGTGCGGGCCGACCTCAAGCGGGTAGCGCACGATCTGGGCGTGCTGGCGGAGCTGTACCCCGCCAGCGGCGAGCTGGCGCGCTGGCGCGAGCAGGTGGAGGCGCTGCGCAAGCGCTTGCGTCAGGTCGATGCGGCCGGTCTGGTCGAGGCCCGCCACGACGCCGACGCCTGGCGGGCGGCGGTGGACGACTTCACCGCCTCCCGCGCCGACGACCTGATCCCCCACCTGCGCGCCGAAGGGGTGCGCGAGTTGGAGCCGTGGTTGCAGGCCCGCCGCGACGACCTGCGGGACGCCTTCGAGGGCGGAAGCCGCAGCGCCCGCGCGTTGGACGGCGTACGCAAGGCGCTGGCGCTGGACCTGACGGCGCTGGAGACGCGTTACCGCAAGGCGACCCGCGAACGCGATCAGGCGGAGGTCGCGCTGCGCGACGCCAGCGCCGACGATCTGGCCCGGGTCGGTCGGACCCATGCGCAGCGCCGCAACGCCTACAAGGAGATCGCGGCCGCCGCGGAGACGATCGACGCCGACATCGAGCGCTTGGAGGCGTGGCGCGCCCTGGACGGTGACCTGCTGCGGCTCCTCGACGCGCACGGCGAGGTCGACGAGGTCCACGAACTGGACCGAGCGCTGGCCGGCGACCTGAAGGAGCGCGGCCGCGAGGTGCTGGCCAAGGAGGACGCCTGGCGCGAGGCGCTGCAGGCGGTCGAGGCCCGCGCCGAGGAGGCCGCAAGGCGCGCCCGGGACGAGGCGCGGGCCGAAGCGGAGGCGGTCGCCGCGGAGGAGGCCCGGGCCGCTGCCGAGGCGCGCCGCCGGGTGATGGCCGGGGAGGACCCGGACGAACCGGCGCTGCTGGGCCCCGGCGACGTGAGCGCGGCGACCGACGGAGAGATGGGCGACGGCGTCTCCACCGACGACCGCTCTGACGGCCGCGCCGACGATCGCTCCGTCGAGGCGAGTCCTGGCGATCCCACCGCCGTTGATCCCACCGCCGCCGATCCCACCCCGCCGTTCGACGCCACCGCACGCAGCGCGAACGCTCGCGGAGCGACCTCCACCTCCACCTCCACTGCCACCTCCGAGCGGCCGCCGCGGGGCGCCCCCACCGCCACGCGCGAGGCGGACGACCTGCCCGAGGTGGGCGGCATCCCCATCCAGATCCCGCCGCTGGACCTGCTGGATCCGCTGCCGCCGAGCGGGGAAGATCCCCGGGCGCAGGCGCGCGAGGTCGCGGCCCGCGTGAAGCGGATCGACGAGACCCTCGCTAACTTCCACCTGCAGGGACGCGTGGTCAGCAGCGTGCGGGGACCGACCGTCACCCGCTTCGAGGTGGAGCCCGCGCCCGGCGAGAAGATCGCGCGCTTCTCGAACCTGGCGGACGACCTGGCGCTGGCGATGGCGGCCAGCTCGGTCCGGATCGAAGCGCCGATCCCCGGCAAGGGCGTCATCGGCCTGGAGGTGGCCAACGCGGACCGGGACCTGATCCGCTTCCGCGAAGCGGTGGCGTCGCCGGCGTTCGTCAAGGCGCGCGCGCGGCTACCGCTGATCCTCGGCAAGTCGATCGACGGCGAGATGGTGGTCGCCGACCTGGCGCGCATGCCGCACCTGCTGATCGCGGGATCGACCGGATCGGGCAAGTCGGTGGCGGTGAACACCCTCATCGCCAGCCTCACCTACAAGTTCCTGCCGACCGAACTGCGCTTCCTGATGATCGACCCGAAGATGGTCGAGCTCACCCCCTACGACGGCGTGCCGCACCTGATCCGGCCGGTCGTCACCAATCCCAGCGACGCTGCGGGCGTGCTGCTGGGCGCGGTGGCGCACATGGAGCGGCGCTACAAGATGATGAGCCGCATCGGCGCGAAGAACCTGGATCAGTACAACGAGAAGGCGCGCAACCTGGACCTGCCGCACCTGCCGTTCGTGGCGATCGTGATCGACGAGCTGGCCGACCTGATGATCACCAGCCCCAAGGAGGTCGAGTCGGCGATCATGCGCCTGGCGCAGATGGCGCGCGCGACAGGCATGCACCTGGTGCTGGCCACGCAGCGCCCGTCGGTCGACATCCTCACCAGCCTGATCAAGGTGAACGTGCCGGCTCGCGTGGCGTTCGCCGTCAGCTCCGGGCACGACTCGCGCACCATCCTGGACACCATGGGCGCCGAGCGGCTGGTGGGCTTGGGCGACATGCTGTTCTACCAACCGGGCATGGTCAAGCCGGCCCGCCTGCAGGGCCCGTACGTGAGCGAGGACGAGATCGCTGCCGTCGCGGCGTTCCTGCGCCGTCAGTACTTCGACGACGAGTTCGTCGAGGCGTACGGCGACGACTTCGAGCCGGTCTCCGCCGACGATTCCGACGCGTCCGGCCTGGTCGACTGGAACGACGACAAGCTGCGTGTCGCCGCGGAAATGGTCATCCACGAAGGCCAGGCCAGCGTCAGTCGCCTACAGCGCCGCCTGCAGGTGGGCCACGCCCGCGCCGGCAAGCTGATGGACTCCCTGGAAGGCCTGGGCGTGGTGGGGTCGCACGTCGGCAGCAAACCGCGCGACGTGCTGGTCGCCCTCGAGGAACTGCCCGACATCTTCGGGCGCTGAGCCCGGTCGCCCGCGGCGCGCGGTCGTTCAGCCGTCGTCCGCCTCGGGCTACGGCTTAACGGGCGCCAGGAAGCAGGCGAGTTCGTGGTGCTCCTCGAACCCCTGCTTGGGGTAGAAGTCGCGCTCGTACGCCTTGCCCTCCTTGCCGCTGGTCAGCAGCAGCCGTGTGCAGCCGATCCGCGAGGCGCGACGCTTGACGTGGTCGAGCAGCGCCGTGCCCGCCCCTTCGCCGCGCGCCCGCGACGCGACGAACAGGTCGGACACCAGGCCGTCGACACCCAAGCGCAGGTTGTGGGTCCAGTTCACCGCCACGACGCCGACCACCTCTCGGCCCCGATCTTCGTCGCGTTCGGCCCCGTCGTCGCTCTTCGCCGACCGATCCTGCCCGGGGCTCCGTTCGGCGACGAACACCTCGTGGGCGCCGTGCTCGGTCGCGCGGATCTGGTCGCGCAGGCGCTGGCGCGTCAACGCCTCCGGTTCGGCCAGGACCTGCAGCATGCGAGCGTCGGCGAGGATCGCTGCCACGGCGGCGGCGTCGGACGGATCGGCAGGGCGAACGTGGAGCACGAGAGGGCCTCCGGGGTGGCGGGGACGAGGGACGCACGGGTCGCGGGTGGCCGCCCGTCGGCGACGACCCCGCGAACGGTAGGCCAGCGCGCGCCGTGTGCCCGTGTCGTGCGCGACGGGTTCAAGAGGGTCGCGAGGCGTGCGAGCGGGCCCCGCTGCCGAACAGCAGGCCGGCGCCGATCCGGTCGGGCCGGTCCAGCACCGTGCCCAGGCCGACGTCGCTGACCGCGGCGCCGTCCTCCTCGCGCCGGATGCTGCCGGACCGGAGCGTCTCCAGGAAGGCGTCGAGGATCTCCGGATCGAAGTGGCGTCCGCGTCCCTCCTTCAGGACCTGCAGCGCCTGGTCGTGCGTCATCGGCGAGCGGTAGGGCCGGTGGCTGGTGATCGCCTCGTACACGTCCGCCACCGCCAGGATCCGGCCGAACAGGGGGATGGCGGTGCCCGCCAGGCCGCGCGGATAGCCGGCCCCGTCGAACCGTTCGTGGTGCGAGCGAAGCCCCTCGGCGATCGGAGAGAACTCCGGCGCCGATGCGTGCAGGATGCGGTAGCCGGCCTCGCTGTGGCGCTCCATGATGCGGCGCTCCTCGGTCGTGAGCGGCCCCGGCTTGCGCAGGATCGCTTCCGGTACCTCGATCTTGCCCAGGTCGTGCAGCAGGCCCGCCCAGAAGAGTCTGCCGAGCGTCTCCTCGTCGAGGCCCAACCGGTCGCCGATGGCGACGGCGTTGCGGGCCACGCGGTCGCAGTGGCCGTGCGTCTGTTCGTCGCGGGCCTCGACCAGGTGCGCGAAGACGCGCAGGTTGCGACCGTAGGTGTCGGCCAAGCGTTGGCGCAGGAGATGGGCGCGCCCGGCGTGCGCCCGCACCACCGTTCCGGTGACGCCGGCCACGCCGCCGATGGTGACGAAGAACGCGCCGCGGAACAGCCAGCCGGCGGTCGGTTGCGGCACGCCCGCTGCCACGTCCAGCGGCATCCAGGGGCCTACGGTCAGCGTGGCAGCGACGCCGACGGCGATGCCGGCGGCGGGCCCGAACAGGGTGGCAGCCAGCACGATCGGTAGGTAGGCGAGGTGCAGGTACGGACCGCGCGTGCCGCCGGTCGCGTGCACTAGCGCGGCCGTGAGGGCCAGGCAGGCGAGCGGGGCGACCGCGAGGGCGACGGTGGCCCACGGTGCGGGCCTGCCACGAAACGGATTGCGGGCGAGGAACGCGGGTACGGACATCGGAGCGGACCACCATCTCGTGCAGGGAGCCGAACGGGCAGGTCGACCGCGGACCGACGGGGGATTCCGGCTGCCGCGGCAGTAGCACGACCCACGGAACTGAACCCCCTGACCCCGCAAGGGCGAACGTCCACGTGGGCCGCGTAGCGAAGCGCGCGAGGGTGTCGAGGCCGACGCGCACTACGAACGAAGCGTATCCGCGAGCGATTTAATCGCCGCCTAAGGTGCGGTCCGGCCGTTCATCGCGTCGGGGCCACGTCCCACACCTCCGCCACGTCGCCCACGCGGGCATCGCCCTCGCTCCCGCCGTCCGGCCGGCGCCGCCGCCAGCCGTACGCCATCTGCGGCGTGTCGAAGCCGACGCAGATCGTGCCGTCCTCGGTCACCACGATCAGGCCCCCTTCGCCGTCGTGCGCGCGCACCTCGGCCAAGCGGGCGCGGACCCGGTCCGAGAGGCGGTCCGGCGGGACCGGGTAGGGGGCGTCGGCGACGTCCCCAGCCAGGGCGCGCGCCGTGGCGGCGCGAAGGAACGCTTCGCCCCGACCGGTGGCGCTGATCGCGACGCGACGGTCCGCCCAGGTGCCGGCGCCCACGATCGGCGCGTCGCCCACCCGTCCGGGCCACTGTCCGATCACGCCGCCGGTGCTGGTGGCGGCGGCCAGGCGGCCTTCTGCGTCGATCGCGACCGCGCCGCAGGTGGCCGAACCTTCCGGGGTGGGTCCGTTCGCGACGTGGGCGCCCAGCGCCCCGTCGGCCGCTTCGGCGGGCTTCCTCCACCGATCCAGGCCGTCGCGCGCGCCTTGCGTGATCAGGCGCGCGGGATCGATCGGGTCGGGCTCTAGCGCTTCGGCGCCGGCGCCGACCAGGAACACGTGCGGCGTCTCGTCCAGCACGCGCTTCGCCAGGTGGACCGGATGGCGGCTGGTGCCGACGCAGGCGACGGCGCCGGCGTGGCTGCGCACCGGCCGATCGTCCGGACCTCCGGAGTGCATCACCGCCGCGTCGCACTCGACGGTACCGTCG
>JBBDSD010000224.1:0-1124 GCA_040905065.1 Trueperaceae bacterium
GCGTGACGGGCGCACGCGGTGGCCGGGGGGGCGCAACTACCAGGCACGAAACTTCCTGCGGGACGATGCGCGACCGGGCGACCGGGTGCTCTTCTACCACTCGAACGTGCAACCGCCCGGGGTGGTGGGCGTCGCCGAGGTCGCCTCGGAGCCGTATCCCGACCCCGCGCAGTTCGACCCCACCTCGCGCTACCACGACCCGAAGGCGACCGAAGAAGAGCCACGCTGGTACGTGGTGGACGTGATTCCGCGGAGGCGGTTGCCACGCACGGTGACGCTGGCGGAGCTGAAGGCCGATCCGGCCCTGGCGGAGCTCCAGGTCGTCCGCCGCGGCAACCGCCTCAGCGTGATGCCGGTCGGGGACGCCGAAGCGGACCACATCCTCGCCCTGGCGGAGCGACCGGCGCCCGACGCCGACTGACGCGGAACCCCTCCCCGGGGAAACGTCGGACCCGACACGGACCGGTCCCGACGGGCGCGCGTCGGGTGGTACCCTGTCCCATGACCTCGAATCGGGCCGAACGCGTGGTCGACCTGGTCGCGGAGGCGTACATCCGGACCGCGCGCCCGGTGGCGTCCTCGGTCGTCGCGGACGCCCTGGGCGTATCCAGCGCCACCGTCCGCAACGAGTTCGCCGCCCTGGAGGCCCGCGGGTTGCTGCAGCAACCGCACCCCTCCGCCGGGAGATTGCCCACGACGCTGGGCCTGCGTCGCTACGCCCTGCGCCAACTGCCACCCCGCCCGTTGGGCGCGCGGCTTCGGCGTCGCGCCGAAGCGTCGCTGGGCGGCTTGCACGGTAGCGACCTGCTGCGCGCCCTGACGGCGCTCGCATCGGACCTGTCCGGCTACGCGGTGGTGCTGGAGCTGCCGCTGCACGACCGCGTCCGAGCGCTCGAGGTGCACCTCACCCCCTTGGACGGTCGTCGCCTGCTGGCGGTGGCCGTGCTCGAGAACGGCCTGACCCGCGATCTGGCCGTACCGCTCGATCCCGTGCCCGACGGCGACGTGCTGGACGAAGCGGAACGGATTCTGCGCGCCCTGGCGCGGCCGCTGGCCGAGATGCCGCACGCGATGCGGGACCGCGCTCGCACCGTCAGCGACGACCTGGCCGCGACGTTGCGAGC
>JBBDSD010000225.1:0-1122 GCA_040905065.1 Trueperaceae bacterium
GCGGACATCGGAATCGGCGTGACGGCGGGGCGATCCGCGTCCGGCGTCGTCCTCTCGCAGCCGGCGCTGCCGCCGCCGCAGCCGATCGACCTGCCGGCGGAGGGCGCTGCCGCTTACGCCGACTGGGGCGTGACCGTCCGGGTTTCGCGCGGCCCGCGTGAGACCGCCTGGACGTGGCGCTGCACACTGCCGGCCGAGTCCGGTGAGCTCGCGCTCCGCGGACGCCGGCCGGGCGACCGCGTCTCGACGCCGGCGGGAACGCGCAAGGTGCAGGACATCCTCGTGGACGCCAAGGTGCCGCGGTTCGCGCGCAACGGCGTGCCCGTGCTGTGCTGCATGCGGGAGCCGGTCGCCGTGCTGGGCCTCGCGGGCCCGAACGCGGTGGCGCATGGTTTGGTCGTTGACGTCGAGCCCATGGAGGGTGGCTGGTGGAGCCTGGTGAGACGGCGCGCGAGCTCGTAGCCGTCCCGGAGGCGTACCGGGACGAGCTCGGCCCGATCGTGCTGCACGGCGACCAGATCCGTGCGAAGGTCGCCGAGCTCGGCGCGGCGATCACGCGCGACTACGAAGGGCGCGACGTCACGCTCATCGGCGTCCTTAAGGGCGCGTTCATGTTCATGGCCGACCTGGCCCGCCACATCCACCTCCCCGTCCGTATGGACTTCATGGCCGTGTCGAGCTACGGGTCGGCGACGAAGACGTCGGGCGTCGTCCGAATCCTCAAGGACCTCGACCGCGAGATCGAGGGCCAGGACGTCGTCGTGGTCGAGGACATCATCGACTCCGGGCTGACGCTGAACTACCTGCTGCGGTACCTGCGGGCGCGCGGGCCCGCGTCGCTCGAGGTCTGCGCGCTGCTGACCAAGGAGGGCCGCGGGCGGGTGGCTATCCCCGTCCGGTACGAGGGCTTCCGCATTCCGCCGGAGTTCGTCGTCGGCTACGGCCTGGACCTGGGCGAGCGCTTCCGAAATCTGGACTTTGTGGCCACCCTGAAGGACCCACCACCCCCGTAACCTCGTTCGCCGGTACTGTTAAGCGACCATGCGCAATCGCCTCGGTCGCAACGTCATCCTCTACGCGCTGCTGGCTCTCGGCGCGTTGTGGCTCGTCGGGTCTTTCCTT
>JBBDSD010000226.1:0-1119 GCA_040905065.1 Trueperaceae bacterium
GTCCGCCGCGGAACGTCAGCTGGCCGCGGCGGTCGACCAGCACGACGCCGAGAACGGCAGCGTGGTGATGCTGGAGGTCGGTACCGGACGGATCCTGGCCGCCGCGAACGTCCCCACCTTCGACCCGAACGCGCAGGACGCCTTCGGTCGCGACGCGATCCAGAACCAGGCGTTTTTGCGTCAGTACGAACCGGGCTCGGTCATGAAGCCGTTCGTGATCGGCGCGCTGCTGCAAGCCGGTCGCCTCGATCCGAAGGAAGCGATCGACGCGCCCCCCACGCTGCGGGTCGGGAACAAGACGTTCCGCGACGTCTCCGCGCACGATCCCATCCTGCCCGTCGCCGACGTGCTCCGCGTGAGCAGCAACACCGCGATGCTGAACCTCTCCCTGCGCTTCTCCCCCCAAGAGCTGCACGCCTGGTACCGCCACTACGGCTTCGGCGAGTCGGTCCCGATGCGGTCGGCCTACACCCGGCCCGGCCAGTTGATCCCTTGGAACCGCTGGGTTCCCCAGGACCAGGCCACCATCACCATCGGGCAGGCGATGACCACCACGCCGCTGCAGCTGGCCGCCGCCTACGCCATCTTCGCGAACGACGGCGTCTACCTCCCGCCGCGCCTGCTGGACGACGAAGCGTCGGTACCTCCGCACCGCGTGCTGTCCAGCGAGGTGGCCCGCACCGTGCGCGACATGCTGACCTACACCGTCGAGGAGAGCGGCCTGCGCCACTCCCGCATCCCGGGCGTCACGGTCGCCGGCAAGACCGGCACCGCCGACATCTGGTCGCCGGAGCAGGGCACCTACCCCGACGGCTGGTACTCCCTCACCTTCGCCGGCATGTTCCCGGCCGACGACCCGGAGGTGGTGATGGTGGTGATGATGCAGAAGCCGGACTCGGCCGCCACCAGCACCTACGTCGCCGCCCCCCTGTTCCGGGCCATCGGCAGCGAGATCGTCGCGCACTGGGGCCTCGCCCCCGATCCCGAACCGCTGGTGGCCGGCGCCAGCGACGCGCCGTGAGCCGCGGCCGTCGCGCTACGCCTCGCACCCGCACGGTGCGCCGGGTAGCGTAGAGGGTGGCCATGCCCGACCGTTCGCCGTCCGACCTCTCCTCCCAT
>JBBDSD010000227.1:0-1118 GCA_040905065.1 Trueperaceae bacterium
ACCAGGTCGATGCCGAACGCGTCCAACCGCTTGGCGATCGCCACCTTGTCGGCGCTGGTGAGGGTGAACCCCTGGCCCTGCGTGCCGTCGCGCAGGGTGGTGTCGTAGACCTCGACCGGATCGGTCCGGTCGTCCCCGGCCGCCGGCACCGACGCCGGCACCGACGCCGGATCGTGTGGCGCACTCACGGGGCCTGCACCGAGCCTGCGTCCAGCTCGCCGGCGGTCCGGTCGCGACCCAGTCCGGCCGCGAGCTTGTTCAGCACCTCGACGTACGCCCTGGCCGAGGCCTCGACCACGTCGGTCGACAGCCCGCGGGCGTGCACCGACCGGCCTTCGCTCCGCACCCGGACGGTCACTTCGCCCAGCGCGTCCTTGCCGTGCCCGACCGAACGGATCTCGTACGACTCCAGTTGGAGCGGCACCTGCGTGATCCGCTCGATCGCCTGGAACACCGCGTCCACCGGCCCGTCGCCCAGCGCCGCCTCCTCGTGCACGCCGGTATCGGTCGCCACCCGGCCGGGGGCGACCGGCGTCATGCCGGTCCCGGACTGGAACTGCACCTGCTCCAGGCGGTACGTCTCCGGCACGCGCGTCGTCTCGGCGTCGACCAGCGCCCGAATGTCGTCGCTGGTGACGGCGGTCTTGCGGTCGCACAGGTCCTTGAACTGGCGGAAGAGCGCGTTCACGCGTTCGGCCTCCAGCTCCGCGTAGCCCAGCTCGGCCAGCGTGCGGCGGAACGCGGCGCGCCCGGAGTGCTTGCCCATCACCAGCACCCCGGCGTCGCGCCCGACCGTCTCGGCCGACATGATCTCGTACGTCTCGACCGCCTTGAGGACGCCGTCCTGATGGATCCCGGCTTCGTGCGAGAAGGCGTTGTCGCCGACGACCGCCTTGTTGGGCGGCACCACCATGCCGGTCATCATCGCCACCATCCGCGAGGTGCGGTACAGCTCGCGCGTGCGGATGCCCAGGTCGTGTCCCCAGGCGTCCTTGCGCGTCTCGAGCGCCATCACGATCTCTTCCAGCGAGGCGTTCCCGGCCCGCTCGCCGATCCCGTTCAGGGTGCACTCGACCTGCGTGGCGCCGGCCCGGACGCCCGCCAGCGAGTTGGCGACC
>JBBDSD010000228.1:0-6579 GCA_040905065.1 Trueperaceae bacterium
CGGTCGCTGCGGGGGCGTTCGGTCGTGCTGCGTTGCGCGCGGTCAGTTCGCGTCCGCCAACAGGCGGAACAGCGTGCGTCGGTCGCTGGCCGGCACGTCGAGGCGCGTGCTTGGACCGGCGACGGAGAGGCGCTCCGTCGCTCCGCCGCGACGGGTGGTGAAGATCTGCACCGGCTCATTGCCGACGCGGCCGGCCACCGTGCGGAAGCTGGGGCGGTCGTGCACCACCCGCTCCGCCATCACGCGCAGGGCGGCGACGTCGTGCGTGGCGAGTTCGGTCGTCAGGTCTCCGATACGGATCGTCATCTGCTTCACCTCGTGCGAACGCCCGGGAGGCGGGCGTAGGATTCTCGGTCGCGACGGCTAACCCGTGGCGACCGAAGGCGAGGCTAGTCGTGGCGTACGGGGGGCGATGTCGGCCCGGCGACTTCCACACGAAGGAATCGCTCGCCCTATTGGGACATCGCCTCCGATCTGCGCATCGAGATTGGCAGAGGGCCTGTGATACGAAAGCGATACGCGCTTCACCCCCTTCGCATCGAAGGCGTAGCAGGGTCGCACCGGGATCTCGCCCCCGGACGAGATGCTCAGGCGTCGCGCACGAACGCCGGACGCCCCGCCACCCACGTCCGCAGCGGCCAGCCGCGCAACGTCTCCCCGTCCCAGGGACCGAACCGTGCTTTCGATCGGAACGACGTAGGATCGACCGCCCGCGGCGTGCTCAGGTCCAGAAGCACCAGGTCGGCCGGCGCGCCGGGCCGGAGCGACGGCGCCTCGATCCCCAGCACCCGGGCGGGCCCGGTGGTGAGCCGCTCGATCAGGGTGGGCAGCTCGAGCACGCCGCCCAGCACCAAGCGCTCGTGCAGCACCGCGAACGTCGTCTCCAGGTTGGCGATGCCGAACGGTGCGCTCAGCAGATCGCGCTCCTTCTCCGCGCGCGTGTGCGGCGCGTGGTCGGTGCCGATCGCGGCGACCGTCCCGTCGCGAAGCCCTTCGCGGAGCGCTTCGACGTCGTCCGCGGTCCGGAGCGGCGGCGCCACCTTGAACACCGGATCGAACGACGACAGCGCCTCGTCGGTCAGCGTCAGGTGCTGTGGTGTGACCTCGCAGGTGACCGGCGCCCCGCGCTCCTGGAAGAACCGCACCACCTCCAGCGCCGAACGGCAGGTGACGTGGGCGATGTGCACGTGCCCGCCGGTGAGCCGCGCGATCTCGCAGTCGCGGTACACCATCGACGCCTCGGCGGCCGTCGGGTTGCCGGGCAGGCCCAACCGCTCGCTCACCACCCCTTCGTTCATCACGCCGTCGCGCCGCAGCGACGGATCCTCCGAATGGGTCTGCACCACCAGCCCCAGCTCGCGCGCCCACTCGCACGCGCGCCGCATCAGTTCGCCGTCGGCGACCGGTATGCCATCGTCGGTCAGCATCACGGCGCCCGCTTCGGCCAAGGCCGCGATGTCGGTGAGGCGCTCGCCCCGCAACCCCATCGACACGGCCGCCGCTGGCAGGAGCCGCGTACCGCCCAGCGCCTGCGCCCGCTCGATCAACGACCGGACCAGGTCCGGCTGGTCGATCACCGGGTCGGTGTTCGCCATCGACACCACGGTGGCGAACCCGCCAGCCGCCGCGGCCGCCAGTCCGCTACGCAGGTCCTCCTTCGTCTCGAACCCCGGATCGCGCAGGTGCACGTGCGGATCCACGAAGGCGGGCGCCAGCGTCCGTCCCGTCGCGTCGACCTCGACGTCGACCGGACCGTTCGGGTCGGACCCCTCGATGACGCCGTCCGCGAACACCAGGTCGCGCGCTTCGTACGTTCCCTCCGCGTCGACCAGGGTCGCCCCTCGGATCCGCACGCGCTCATGGCGTCGTTCGCTCATCGCTCTCCCTTTCCGACCAGCAGGTGGTACAGCACGGCCATGCGGACCGGCACGCCGGCGGCGACCTGCTCGCGGACCAGCGACCGCGGACCGTCGGCGACGGTGCTAGCCAACTCGACGTCCCGGTTCATCGGGCCGGGATGCAGCACCACCACCTCCGGGTCGCACGCCGCCAAACGCTCCTCGGTGACCTGGTAGCGCGCCGCGTACGCCGCGGCCGAAGCCAGGCGGAACGACGCCATCCGCTCCTGCTGCAGACGCAACGCCATCACCGCATGGGCGCCCTCCAGCGCCGCGTCCAGACGCGGTTCGATCCGAACGCCGGGCAGGGCCCCCAGCTCTCTCGGCACCAACGTCGGCGGACCGGAAAGGACCACGTCCGCGCCCAGCGTCGCGAACGCCTCGGCGGCGCTGCGCGCCACGCGCGAGTGCGTCACGTCGCCCACGATCGTCAAGCGGGTCGCGTCGAACGCGCGACCGGTGCGTGCCTTGTAGGCGTAGGCGTCCAGCAGTGCCTGCGTCGGGTGCGCCCGGCGGCCGTCCCCGGCGTTCACGACCGCCGCGTCGGTCCAGCTCGCGACCTGGTGCGCGGCGCCTGCCGCCGGGTGCCGCACCACGAACAGGTCGACCTGCAGGGCGTCGAGCGTCTCGACCGTGTCCCGCAACGACTCGCCCTTCGACAGCGACGATCCACCCTTGGCGAACGCCATCACGTCCGCCGACTGCGCCCGCGCCGCCCTCTCGAAACTGAGCCGGGTCCGCGTCGAGTCCTCGAAGAACAGCGTCGCGACCGTGAACCCCTGCAGCGCCGGCACGCGCTTCACCGGCCGCTGCAGCACCTGCGCCATCACCTCGGTGGTCTCCAGCAGCGCTTCGATCCGCTCGCGCGGCCAGGCGGCGAAGTCCAGCAGGTGGCGAGGGCGCGATTCCGCCGTCACGACGCGCCGCCCGTGCTGGGACGGTCGCCCAGCACCACGGCGTCCTCGTCGTCGACCTCGGCGAGCCGGACCTTGACCACCTCGTCGCGGCGGGTCGGTACGTTCTTGCCGACGTAATCGGCTCGGATCGGAAGTTCGCGGTGGCCGCGGTCGACCAGCACGGCGTACTGGATGACGGCCGGCCGGCCCATGTCGACCAGGGCGTCAAGCGCGGCGCGCGCGGTGCGGCCGGTGTACAGCACGTCGTCGCACAGCACCAGGCGCATGCCCGTCACGTCGAACGGGACCTCGGTCCGCTTGACGATCGGTTGCAGCGCGATCTCGGTCAGGTCGTCCCGGTAGAGCGTGATGTCCAGCTTGCCCACCTCGGGGCGTACCGATTCGAACGATGCGATCCGTTCCGCCAGCCGTTCGGCGATCGGGACGCCGCGGGTGTGGATGCCGATCAGCGCCAGGCGCTCGGCGCCCTTGTTGCGTTCGACGATCTCGTGCGCGATGCGGGTCAGGGCCCGATCGAGCTCGCGCGCGTCCAACAGTCGGGATTTCGTCTGCATGCCGCTCCTCTCCACGTGCTGCGCCCGGAGAAGCCGTGACGCCCGCGCCACCACCGCCACGCGCGTCCGAAAACGCGCCGACCGGACGCGATGGCGTCGGTCGGCGCGGATGGGTCGTGCGTGCGGATCGACCGAACGATCGGTCGTCGTGAACGTGGGGTCACGTGCGCTCCTTCCCGGTCTCGCGGGACCGGATTAAAGGCTGACCCACCGTACCGTCGCCGCGCCCGAAGGCGCAAGGTAGTGCGTTCGTTCAGGCGGCGTGGTCGTTCGGCTGCGGAGGTCGTTCCGGGAGGCGCAGCGACCGTGCGCGGCACGGTCTCGAGCGCCGGTTAAGATTCGGTTCACGCGAAGGGTGCACGCTACGAGCAGGAGGTACGACCATGCCCATGCATCCACGCACGTCCGCACGTCGCCATCCGTTCCCGCTTCTGATGTCCGCGCTCGCGGTGATCATCGCGATTGCCTTCGCGCCCACTACGGCGTTCGCCGAGGAGGGTGAACTTCCGGCGCTCGTGTCGGTCTCGGGCAGCGAGGATGGTCGCTCCGTGTTCGAAGGCATCGTCGGCGACGACGATACGCTCCATCTCGCGGTGCGTCCCGACATCGGCGGCTTCGCCACCATGACGCTGCGCTTCGAGGACGGCAGCGAATGGGAGGGGGTGAACGTCGTGCTCGGAGAGGACGGCATCGACGTCATCGTGGGCGAAGCCTTCGAGTCGCTGGTCTCCTACCTGTCGGTCTACGGCGTCACGTCCATCGACGTCGAGTTCGGCGAGCTGCCCTCGGGCGATGGCGGCGACGCCCCCGTGGGCGACCGTGACGACGATGACGACTTCGATGACGACTTCGATGACGATGACGACGACTTCGATGACGACGACGATGGAGACGACGACGACTGAGCGAGCGTTCCAAGCGCCTCTCGCGCGAGCGAGAGGCGTCTGCGACGCCGGGCTCGGAGCGGGTGGCACAGATCGTGCGGAACCTGGTGCGCAACGCCGTGCAGGTCGGAGGCCGACCGATTCGAGTGCGGGTACGGCACGACGCGAACGGTGCTGCGACGGTCGAGGTGACCGATCGCGAGCCCGGGTTGGGCGACGGCGAGCCGGCTCGGTGGTTCGAGCGTGGCGTGGGCGTACGGCCGGGTGGTTCGGGACTGGGTCTGGCGGTCGTCCGACGTTGGACCGAGGCGTACGGCGGCACGGTCGAGGCTGCCGAGCGGGGGGAGGCGGGGCGAGATTCACCGTGCGGCTACCGTCACTGGACGGTGCGTTGGACGACGGCGAGGCGGCGGCGGACCTGGGTCGCACGAACGGCGGCGAGGACCGCGCATGGTAACCTTCCTGCACGACGCGCGTGGCGTGCACGGCGTCGGTTGCGTTGGGGAGGTGTCATGCGAATCACGTTCCTCGGGCACGCGGCGGTCCGATTGGAGATCGGCGACGCGGATGTCCTGATCGATCCGTTCCTGTCGGACAATCCGTTGGCGCCGGTCGCCGCCGAAGAGCTGTCGCCGAGCCACGTGCTGCTCACGCACGGGCATCCCGATCACGTGGGCGACACGGTCGCGTTGGCGCGACGGTGCGGCGCGACGGTGGTGGCCTCCGTCGAGATCGCGGCCTGGCTGGGTGCGCAAGGCGTCGAGGATGCGATCGGCATCAATCTAGGCGGCACGTTGTCGCTCTCGTTCGGCACGGTCGGCCTGCATCCGGCGTGGCACTCGAACTCGTTGCCGGACGGCTCGTACGGCGGCATGCCGGCGGGGGTGCTGCTTCGCGCCGAGGGGCGTACGATCTATCATGTGGGCGATACGGCGCTGTTCAGCGACCTGTCCCTCGTCGGTCGGCACGGGATCGATCTGGCGTTCGTGCCGATCGGCGATCACTTCACGATGGGCCCGGACGACGCGATCGAAGCGGTGCGCTTGCTGCGTCCGCGCCAGGTAATTCCGGTCCACTACGACACCTTTCCGCCGATCCGACAGGACGCCTCGGCGTTCGTGGTCCGTGTCGAGCGCGAGACCGAGGCGTCCGGCCTCGCTCTGGCGCCCGGCGAGGGCCTGGATCTGTAGGCGGCGATGGCGAGCGCGTGAGCACGAGCGATCCGGATCTTCGTGTGCCGTACGGGTACGAGGTCGTGCACCGACTCGGGTCGGGGCAGACGTCGCACGTGCACCTCGCTCGGCACGCGCGCTACGGCAAGGTGGCGCTCAAACTGCCGCGTCCGGAGCTCGAGGAGCGACCGGTGCTGCGCCGCATGTTCGAGAACGAGGTGATGATCACCCTGCGCCTGCAGCACGTCCGCGTGGTGCGGGGGCTGGACGGCCACCCGACCGGTACGGGCGCCTACCTGGCGCTCGAGATGTGCCCCGGCGGGACGCTGGATCAGCACCTGCTGGAGCGTGGGCGGCTGCCGCTTCCGGAAGCGATCCGGCTGGTGACGGAGGTGGCCGAAGGGCTTGCCTACACCCACGGTCGCAAGGTGCTGCATCGCGACGTCAAGCCTGCGAACGTGTTCTTGGACGGCGACGGCCACGCCAAGCTGGGCGACTTCGGTACCGGCGTGTTCTTCGCCTCCGACGATGCGTCCGAACGCGTCGGCACGGCGTTCTACATGGCGCCCGAGATCTTCGAAGGGGCGGCGTCGGACGTGCGGAGCGACGTCTACGCGCTGGGCGTGCTGGCGTACGAGGTGCTGACCGGTCAGCGGCCGTTCCGCGGCGACACCTTCGACGCGCTCATGCACGCGCACATGGGAGGCCTGCTGCAGGATCCGATGTCGGTCCGCGCAGACCTGCCGAAGGACCTGGCTCGGACGATCCGTACCGCGCTGGCGCGACGTCCCGACCGGAGGCACGCCGACGTGGACGCGTTCCTGGAAGCTTGGCACGGTGCGGGCGCCCCCGAGACGACGGACGGCTCGGCGACGTCCGAGCGAAGGTCCGCTTCTCCATAGGCCGATGCCGGAACGTCCGGCGACGCCGATGCCGACCGCCCGTCCAGCGGCCGAGGCGGCCGGGCCGGTCGGGCCCGCCACGCCGCCGCGACGGAGGGGGGCGCCGTCGGCGCGGCCGGTGGCGAGCAAGGCAAGGTTCGGTCCGAGGGAGCGGCGGAGTCCGAAGCGGAGTCGGCGCCTGCACCGTGGTGGCGTCGGCTGCTCGGCGGTCGGCGCGGCGCCGGAGCGGAGCGGCCGCCCGGGTCGCCGCAG
>JBBDSD010000229.1:0-6561 GCA_040905065.1 Trueperaceae bacterium
GGATCAAAGCGATCGGCAACGCCCTCGACCTGCGGGCCCGGCTGCCCGCCGGCGGCCGGGTGCACGACCTGGCGGGCGCCACGGTGCTACCGGGGCTGGGCGACGCGCACGTGCACATGACCGCCACCGGCTTCCTGGAGCGCGCGATCGACGGCGCCGAAGCGGAGGGCGTGCCGGAGCTGCTGGCGCGCGTGCGGAGCGCAGCGCGCGACGCGCCCACCGGAGCGCTGGTGCTGGGATTGCGCGTGACGCCGGACCGCTACCGCGAGGAACGTGCGCCCACGCGCGAAGAGCTGAACGCCGCGTCGCCCGACCGCCCGGTGTACCTGCGGCACGTGACGGGGCACGCGTCGTACGCGAACGACGCCGCCCTGGCGCTGCTGGACCTGCACCCTGGCTACACCGGCGTGACGTTGGATCCCGTGACCGGGGCGCCCACCGGACACCTGATCGGCCCGGCCACGCAAGAGGCGACGCACCAGGCGTACGCCGCCTACAGTCGTCAGGTGGGGTACGAGTCCGCGCTGCGCGCGGCGGCGGCCCGCGCGGTGCGCCGCGGCTGCACCACCTTGCACGCGCTGGACGATCTGGACGCGGTACGCACCCTGCTGGCGATCGAGGACGACCTGCCGGTCCGGGCGTTCGCCTACCCGCAGACGTTCGATCTGGACGCGGTGCGGGCGTTGGGCCTGACGCGCATCGGGGGATGTCACGCCTGTGCGTTGGACGGCGACGTGGACATGCGGACCGCGGCGATGCTGGCGCCGTACGCAGGCCACCCGACCGACTACGGCTCGCTGTACCACAACGACGAGACGCTCCGCGGCTTCGTCCTGGCCGCGCATCACGCCGGCATGCAGGTTGCCTTCCACGCGGTCGGCGACCGCGCCGTCGAACAGGCGCTGGGCGTCTACGAAGCGGCGCAGGCGTCGGAGTCGCGACCGAACGCGCGGCACCGGATCGAGCACGCCCAGTGGATGAGCGACGAGCAGCGCGCCCGCGCCCGCGCAGCGGGGGTGGTGCTGTCGATGCAGCCGGCGTTCAACCTGGAGTGGCCGCACGCCAGCTACGAGGAGACGGTCGGCCCGGAGCGCGCGGAGCAGGTGGACCCGGTCGCCTCGGCGTTGCGGGCGGGCCTGCCGCTGGCCGGAGGCAGCGACTCGACGGTGACGGAGCTGCGGCCGCTCGCGGGCGTGCACGCGGCGGTGAACCACTCTCGTCCGGAGGAGCGCGTGAGCGTCCGCGATGCGGTGCGCCTGTTCTCGCACGGCGTGGCGTACGCGGCGCACCACGACCGCGTCCGAGGCAGGATCGTGGAGGGGCTGGAGGCCGACCTGACGATCGTGGACCGCGACCCGTTCACCGTCCCGCCGCACGAGTTGGCGTCGCTGCGGCCGCTGATGACGGTGGTGCGGGGCGAGATCGTGCACCGCACCTGACGCAGGACGCGTCGACGCCGGGCGGGGTCCGGGCGGGGTCGGCCGGGGGCCGGGCTACAGTGACGCCACGTGCACGTTCGGCGCCCCGTCGCGGGACGCCACGCCCGCGCGACCGCTCCGGTCGCGCCGTTCCCTGGGAGGCCCCGATGCACCTCGCCCGTTTTCCCCGCCGCCGCTACACCGAAGGGCGCACCCCGCTCGAACCGATGCCGCGCCTCAGCGCCGAGCTGGGTGGTCCGGAACTGTGGATCAAGCGCGACGACCTGACCGGCCTGGGCGGCGGCGGCAACAAGACCCGCAAGCTGGAGCTGCTGGTGGCCGACGCGCTGGCGCGCGGCGCGGACACGCTGGTCACCACCGGAGCGCCGCAGTCGAACCACTGCCGCCTGACCGCCGCCGCGGCCGCGAAGGAGGGGCTCGCCTGCCGGCTGCTGTTGGAAGAGCGAGTGGAAGGCAGCTACGCCGACGACGCGGTCGGCAACCGCCTGCTGTTCGACCTGCTGGGGGTCGAGACGATCGAGGTGGTACCGGCCGGGACCGACCTGGCGGCCGGCATGGCGCGCATGGCGGAACGGGCCGAGGCGGAGGGACGGACTCCGTACACGGTGCCGGGGGGCGGCTCGAACGCGCTGGGCGCGCTGGGATACGCCGCCTGCGCCGACGAGCTGCTGCAGCAGGCGTTCGAGCTGGGGGTCGCGTTCGACCACCTGGTCACGGCCAGCGGGTCGGGCGGCACGCACGCCGGGCTGGTGGCGGGCCTGCACGCCAGCAGCGCCGGCCTGCCCGCGACCGGCGTCAGCGTCCGATCCGAGCGCGCGGCGCAGGAGGTGAAGATTCTGGACCTGGCGCAGGCCGCCTGCGAGCTGGCACGGGTACCGGCATCCGTGCCGGCCTCGGCGGTGGTGGTGCGCGACGATCAGGTCGGACCCGGCTACAGCCTGCCGACGGAGGCGATGCGGGAGGCGGTGGGCCTCTTCGCCCGCTGCGAAGCGATCCTTCTCGATCCGGTCTACACCGGCAAGGCGGCGGCAGGCCTGATCGCGATGGTCCGCGAGGGCGCCTTCCGATCCGACGACCGGGTGGTGTTCGTCCACACCGGCGGCAGCGCAGCGCTGCACGCCTATCCGCGCCAGGTGCGGCCCCAGGACGCGACGGTGGCGCACCGGTCGTGAACGACGCGGGCACCGGGCCGGCGGACGCGGACGGCACGGGCAGCGGCGACGCGGGCAGCAGCGACGCGCGCCCGGTCGTCGGCGTGCTGGGCGGCATGGGGCCGGCGGCCACCTGGGACTTCTGCCTGCGCTTGCATCGGGCCACGCCGGCGAAACGCGATCAGGAGCACCTGCACGTGCGGGTCGACTGCGATCCGAGCGTGCCCGACCGGAACGCGGCCGCTGCGGGCGCCGGACCGTCGCCGGGGCCGCACCTCGCCAGAATGGCGCGCGGGCTGGCCGCGGCCGGTGCCGAGTTGCTGTGCATGCCGTGCAACACCGCCCACGCGTACGCTGACGCGATCCGGTCGGCCACGTCGCTGCCGTTCGTCGACATGATCGAGGCCACGATCATGGACGCCGCCGAAGCGCTCCGTCGCGTGGCCCCGGACGTGGCCCCGGACGTGACACCGGGCCCGACCCCGGGCGCGACCCGCATCGGTCTGCTGGCGACCACGGCCACCGTACGGTCGGGGCTGTACCACCGCGCCGCAGAAGCGCGCGGCCTGACGATCGTGGAGCCGGACGCGAACGATCAGGACCGGGTGATGGCGTTGGTGTACGCGGTGAAGGCGGGCGAGGCGGGGGCCGACGCCCGCGCCGAGTTGGCCCGGCTGGCCCAGCGGTCGTGCTCCCAGGGAGCGGAGGCGATCGTGCTGGGATGCACCGAACTCCCGATCCTGATCGACGGGGCGGAGTCGTCTGGGCCGTGGGCGGCGGGGGCGGGCCCTCCGCGGGTCGGGTGCAGCGACGCCCTGGCCCGGGCGGTGGTGCGCGCTGCGCGCGCGGGACGGGAACCGCGTCCCGCCGCTCACCGACCGTAGCGCGACGCAATGCGTCCAATTCCTTGACGGTCGCGACGCGAACCCCGTAAAGTGCAAATGGGCATACCACGAACGCAGCGAGGCCCGGAGGCCCCATGCCGCACGGAAGCCGGCAACTGGACCCCGTCGATCGCAACATCGTCGCGCTGTTGCGAGCGGACGGACGGATGGCGTTTCGCGAGATCGCCCGTCGCCTTCAGGTGTCGGAGTCGATGATCCGCAAGCGCGTCGCTCGCCTTCGCCGGCAGCGCACGATCGAGATCCGAGCGGTCGTCGATCCTCTCCGCATGGGCGTCCCCATCCTCGCCACCACCCACGCCCGCCTCCGGCCCGGTCGGGTAGACGAGATCACCGACCGCATCGCCCGCCATCCGGCGGTCCGCTACCTCGCCATCGGCGTCGGCGGCCACGACGTGGTCCTCGAATCCCTCCACGCCGACAACGGAGAGCTCCACGAGTTCCTCCAGGCCGAGTTGGGGCGCCCCGGCATCGTCGCTACGGAGACGATCCAGGTCGTCAATATTCGGAAGAGCGTCTGGGACTGGGAGTTCCCTGGAGGGCCCGCACCCGACGCACCGTCCGCACCCCAAGGGAGGTCCGCATGACCCACCGCATCCGCACGCTCGTCCTCGCGCTCGCCGCCGCCGCGCTGCTGCTCGGCACCGGCTTGGCGCAGAACCGGGGAGGCACCCTGGCCGCCGCCTGGGCCCAGGAGCCCGTGAACCTGGATCCGCACGGCACCAGCGCCTACTCCAGCTACCAGGTTCTGAACAACGTGCTCGACCTGCTGGTCGAGTTCGACGAAGACCAGAACCTCTCCCCCGCCCTGGCCCACGATTGGGAGGCCAGCGACGACGGCCTGGTCTGGACCTTCCACCTGCGCGACGACGCCTACTTCAGCAACGGCCGCCAGATGACCGCCGAGGACGTCGTGTACACCTACGAACGCCTCCTCGACCCCGACACCGCCAGCGGCAACGCCTACCTGCTGGCGATGGTCGAGTCGTTCGAAGCGGTCGACGACTTCACCGTCCGCATGACCCTGGGCGAGCCGAACACCGGCCTGCTGGGCAAGCTCGCCACCGGCGCCATGGTCGGGATCATCGCCCGCGAGTCGGTCGAGGACGGCTCCGTCAGCACCGCTCCGGTCGGGACCGGGCCGTTCCTGATCACGGACTACCAGCCGGGCACCAGCGTCACGCTGGAGGCGAACCCGAATCACTGGCGCACCGGCGCCGACGGCGAGGCGCTGCCGTACCTGGACGGGATCGAGATCCGCATCATCAGCGACGACAGCGTCCGCCGCAGCGCGCTGGTGAGCGGCGACATCGACTGGGCGATCAGCGTGCCGCCGCAGGCGCTGCCCGAGCTCGAGAGCCGCAATGATGTGGTGGTCGACCGGACCGCCGCACCCGCCTACTGGTACATCGGCGTGAACACCGAGCACGCGCCGCTGGACGACGTCCGCGTGCGTCAGGCGATCAGCTTCGCGCTGGACCGCGGCCAGATCACCGAGGCCTCCACCTTCGGAACCGGCGTGCCCACGCAGGACCCGATCCCCAGCGTCAGTTCCTGGGCGTACGACTACGCGCCGTACGACCACGATCCCGAGCGCGCTCGCGAACTTCTGGCCGAGGCCGGACTCGCGGACGGCTTCGAGATGCGCATCATGCCGACCACCGAGTACGCAGAGTCGATCCGCGCCGCGCAGGTCATCCAGGCGCAGCTCGGCCCCATCGGGATCGACGCCACCCTCGACACGCGCGAATGGGCCGACTGGCTGGACACGCAGGGCGCCGGCGAGTACGACACCTTCGTCTGCAGCTGGAACGTGCTGCTCGATCCGGACGACTTCTTCTTCGCGCAGCACAAGACCGGCGAGGTGTTCAACTTCACCGGCTACAGCAACCCCACCGTCGACGAACTGCTCGAGGAAGGCCGCCGCGTGAGCGACTTCGACGAGCGCTACGAAATCTACCGGCAGGTGAACCAGGAGATCGTGGACGACGCCGTCTACATCTACATGTACAACCCCGGCAACGTTCAGGCCTACCGCCCCAACGTGCACGGCTACCAGGCACTGGGCGACCAGACGATCCGTTTCGAGCACGTCTGGCTCGACTGAATCCACGATGAACCCGGGACGGGCCCTCGCGGGTCCGTCCCGGTTCGCCGTCTCCCGGTCGCCACCGGCACCCGGTCCACCCGGACCCGACGAAGAAGGTGCGATGAGCCTCTCCTATCTTCTGCAACGCCTCTCCACCCTGCTCCTCGTCCTCCTCGGCGTCTCGATCGTGGTGTTCTCGATCGTGCCGCTCATCCCCGGAAGTCCGGCCCGCGTCCGCTTGGGCGTGCAGGCCACCGACGAGAACATCGCACGCCTCGAACAGCAGATGGGTCTCGACCGCCCGATCTACGTGCAGTACGCCAACTGGATCGGCGGCATCGTGCTGCGCGGCGACTTCGGCACCAGCCTGATCACGAACACCTCGATCACCCGCGAGATCCAACGCCGCCTGCCGGCCACGCTGTCGCTCGCGGCGCTGGCGCTCGCGATCGGCCTGGCGATCGCGATCCCCCTCGGACTCGCCTCGGCGCTACGGCCGGGCGGAAAACGCGACCTTGCGGCGTCGATGCTCAGTCAGGTCGGCGTGTCCGTCCCCGACTTCTGGATGGGGATCCTGCTGATCCTGCTGTTCGCCGAAACGTGGGGCGTGCTGCCGTCCTCCGGCTACGCGCCGGTCTCCGAAGGCATCGGCGCCTGGTTGCGCTACGCCATCCTGCCCGCCCTCACCGCCGGACTGATCAGCGGTTCGATCATGACGCGCTTCGTGCGCAGCGCCCTGTTGGAGGTGCTGAACCAGGACTACGTGCGGACCGCCCGCGCCAAGGGCGTAGCGCCACGCAAGGTGCTCACCAAGCACGTGATGCGCAACGCCGCCATCAGCATCGTCACCATCGTGGGCCTGCAGATGGCCACCCTGCTGTCGTCGGTGGTGGTGGTCGAGATCATCTTCACCTGGCCCGGCCTGGGCTCGCTGGCGCTCACCTCGACCCTGCAACGCGACTACCCCGTGCTGCAGGCCG
>JBBDSD010000230.1:0-6552 GCA_040905065.1 Trueperaceae bacterium
GCCGGCGCGGTCGTTCTCTTCTTCATCGTCCTCTTCACGATCATTCCGGTCGGACTCTGGATCGCCGCCATCTCGGCCGGCGTCAAGGTCAGCCTGATCAGCCTGGTCGCGATGCGCCTGCGGCGCGTCCCGCCCGCCCGCATCATCAACCCGCTCATCAAGGCCGAGAAGGCGGGCCTCGACGTCAGTCAGGATCAGCTCGAGGCACACTTCCTGGCCGGCGGCAACGTCGACCGCGTGGTCGATGCGCTGATCGCGGCCGACAAGGCGCGCATCACGCTGCCGTTCGACCGCGCCGCCGCCATCGACCTGGCCGGCCGTGACGTGCTGGACGCCGTCAAGGTGTCGGTCAACCCGCGCGTCATCCAGACCCCGAACGTGAGCGCCGTCGCCAAGGACGGCATCGAGCTGATCAGCACCGCGCGCGTCACGGTGCGTGCCAACCTGGAGCGCCTGGTCGGCGGGGCGGGCGAAGAGACGATCATCGCCCGCGTCGGCGAAGGGATCGTGTCGTCGATCGGTTCCAGCGACTCCCACAAGCGCGTGCTGGAGAATCCCGACAGCATCAGCAAGACGGTGCTCGAGAAGGGACTCGACTCCGGTACCGCCTTCGAGATTCTCTCGATCGACATCGCCGACGTGAACGTGGGACGCAACATCGGCGCGCAGCTGCAGACCGACCAGGCCGAGGCCGACAAGCGCGTCGCCCAGGCCAAGGCCGAGGAGCGCCGGGCCATGGCGGTCGCTGCCGAGCAGGAGAACCGCGCCCGCGTCGAAGAGATGCGCGCCAAGGTGGTCGAGGCCGAGGCCGATGTGCCCCGCGCTCTGGCCGAGGCGTTCCGGGCCGGCAACCTGGGCGTCATGGACTACTACAACCTCCGCAACATCGAGTCCGACACCGACATGCGCAGCGGCATCGCCAACGCCAGCAAGTCCGGCGCGGAGGGCGACGAGATTCAGTGAGCCTCGACGATCTCCTGCCGCTGCTGCTGGTCGCCGCGTTCGTCATCAACGCGATGATGCGCGGCGCCAAGCGGCGGGGGCAGCCGCCCAAGGGCAAGGCGCCACCGGGCCGAACGCCCGGCGGCGCCCCCGGATCCGGTCCCCAGCGACCGTCGACCAGCCGTTCGGCCTCCCCCGCCGCCGGTCCGGCCACGACCCAGCGCGACCGCGGCGAAGCCCCCACGACCGCTTCCGGGGATGAACGGTCCGGATCGTTCGAGGACGACCTTGCGCGGCGTCTCGACGAGGCGCGGCGGCGCGTGCGCGAAGCGATGGACGGCGGCGAGCCGCAAGCGCGGACGCAGACCGCCGACGCCTCCGGCGACCGGTCCGGCCGCAGCGCGAGCACGCGCGTCGGCTCGCCGATCGGCGACACCGGGTCTTCGGCGCCTGGTGGAACGTCGGGGCCGAGTTCTCCGTCGCCCGGCTCGCAGATGGCGGGACCATCCGGCGGCGCGGCGTCGCCTACCCCGGTCGCGTCCACCCCGAGCGTGAGCCGTCCCCGGACCGACGCCGCATCGGTCGAGCGCAGCGCCCGCAGCGAACGCAAGCGCTCGTCGGACGCCGACCGCGCCGCCGGCGACGCGGGCCGCCGACGGTTCCCCCGCGCGCCCGGCGCGCCGGAGGCCCCGTGGTCCAAGAGCAGCCGCCCAGCCCGGCGGTTCTCCGACCTCGTGGGGTCCGGCGACGACGCGGTACGCGGACTCGTCTGGGGCGTGCTGCTGGCGCCCCCGGTGTCGATGCGCCATAGGAGGACGCCATCGCAACGTCGGTCACCCTGAAGCTCCGCAGTCCGGCCGAAGCGATGCGACTGTTCGGCCACAACGACGAGAACCTGAAGCTGTTGCGTAGGCGCCTGGGCGCGAAGGTGGTCGCCCGTGGCGACGAGGTCCGCCTCAGCGGTGACGAGGACGTCGTGACCGAGGCGGAACGCGCCTTCCGGCAGTTGCTCGGCACCATTCGATCGGGCGGCGACCTGACCCTCACCGAGTTGGAGCACGCCGATCTGACCGATCTCGGCGCGGCCGAGCCGGAACCGACCCCCGGAGATCCGAACGACGGGTCCCCGTCGGCACGGCTTCCCGGTCGTCACAAGCCGAAGACGGCGGGACAACGCCGCTACGTGGCGGCGATCGCCCGCAATCCGATCACCTTCGGCATCGGACCGGCCGGAACCGGCAAGACCTACCTCGCCGTGGCCATGGCGGTTCAGGCGCTGCTGGCGAAACGCGTCAAGCGGATCGTGCTGACGCGCCCCGCCGTCGAGGCGGGAGAGAAGCTCGGCTTCCTGCCCGGCGATCTGCAGGCCAAGATCGACCCCTACCTTCGGCCGCTCTACGACGCCCTCTACGACATGATGCCGGCCGAGCGGGCGGAACAGAACCTCGCCTCCGGCGTGGTCGAAGTCGCACCGCTCGCCTTCATGCGCGGCCGCACCCTGAACGACGCGTTCATCATCCTGGACGAGGCGCAGAACACTACCGGCGAACAGATGAAGATGTTCCTGACGCGCATGGGCTTCGGAAGCACGGTGGTGGTGACCGGTGACGTGACGCAGACCGACCTGCCCGGCAACGTCGACAGCGGACTCCGCCTAGCACACCGCATCCTTCGCGACATCGAGGGCATCGGCTTCGTCACCTTCGACAAGGGCGACGTCGTGCGGCACCCGCTGGTGGCGCGCATCATCCGTGCCTACGAGGAGCAGGTGGAGCACGCGTGAGCCGGCGGCGATCGCGTAGGCGCGAACGGAGGCCGCCCGGTCGGGTGCGTCCGTTCCTGCTTTCGATGATCGCGATCAGCGCGCTGCTCTACAGCGTGTACGGCCAGCGGCAGTCGATTCCCCTGGAGGTCGGTTCGCCCAGCCCCGAACGGTTCGTGGCGCCGACCGATCTGCGCGTGCCCGATCCACTCCTGACGGAGCGTCGCCGACAGGCCGCCCAGGCGCAGGTGCCCGACATCCGCTCGGTCGACCCCGTCGCCGAGCAGGTGGTCCTCTCCGCTCTCGCCGTCAGCGACCTGCCCGAACCGGTCCTGAGCTACCTGTTGGATCGCTACCAGGATCCTGCCGGCGTGACGGCCGAGCAGCTACCCGAGGTGACCGACGCCGCCGTCGCGCAGGTTCTGCCCGGCATGAAGCGCGACGTGCGGCTGGTGCTGCGTCAACGGCTGCTTCCTACCTCGCACCCCGATCCGGACCTGACCGCCGCTGCCCGCGCCGCGGCCGCCGCCGCCGTGCCCGCTGCACTACGACAGTTGGACGCCGGCGAAGTGATCGTCGACGAGGGCAGCGAAATCCGACCGGAACACCTGCGCGCCCTGGAAGCGGTCGGCCTGTACGATCCGGCCACGCGCCAGCTCCGGCAGGCGGCGGTCGTGATCATAGGGTGCCTCCTGGTCGGCACGCTGTTGGCGTTGCCGGTGCTGTACGCCGCACGCACCCTGCGGCACCGCATCGGTCGCCGACAGTTTCGCTTTTTGGTCGGGCTGTCGTTGGTGACCCTCGCGCTGCAGCGGGCCACCATCGACGTGTCGCACGAGTTCGTGTTCGTGCTGTGGGTTCCGATCCTCGTCTCGATCTTGCTGGGCCGTGCCTCCGCCCTGCTGTGGGCCACCTGGTTCGCGTTGGCGGTCGGCCTGCTGGTGCCCGGGGCACCGCTCTCCTCCGCCGCTGCGGTCCTGATCGGGAGCGTGGCGGCGATCATGGCGGCCGACGCGGTGCCCAACCGGATGGGCCTTCTCGCCGCCGGTCCGATCGGGGGCCTGGTCAGCGGCTTCGTGATCGTGGCGCTGCAAATGATGCACGGAGGCGTCGCGCCGGTGCCCGCTGCAACGGAGATGGGCGCCTACCTGGCGGGGGGCGCCCTAGCGGGCGTGGTGGCCCTCGGCCTGCTGCCGTTGGCGGAGGGTCCGGTCGAGTTCCTGACCGAGTTCCGCCTCACGGAACTGTCGTCCCCGCAGAGTCCGCTTCTACAGAAGCTGGTGCTGGAGGCGCCCGGAAGCTACCAGCACACGCAGCTGATCGCGAACCTGGTCGAGCAGGCGGTGCAGAGGATCGGCGGCGACGCCCTGCTTGCCCGCGTCGGTGCCCTCTACCACGACGTCGGCAAGATCCGGCGGCCGCAGTTTTTCGTCGAGAACCAGTCGGACGGCCGCAACCCGCACGACCGGCTCAGCCCGCACCTGAGCTACCTGATCATCACCAGCCACGTGCGCGACGGCATCCAGATGCTTCGCGACCACGCCCTGCCCAGCGCGCTCGAGCCGTTCGTCGCCGAGCATCACGGCACCACCGTCCTGGCCTACTTCTACAAGCGCGCCCTCGAGGACTCCGACCGGCTGGACGAACTGAACTTCCGCTACCCCGGACCCAAGCCGCAGTCACGGGAGTCCGCGGTCCTGATGCTCGCCGACACGGTCGAGGCCGCCTCCCGCACCCTGCCCGACCCGACCCAAGGTTCGATCCGGGCGATGATCGACCGACTCTTCGAGCAGCGCCTGCAGGACGACCAGCTGTCCGAGAGCCCGCTCACCTTCCGGGACCTCGAGACGATCGCCTCCGTCTTCGAGCGGGTGATGACCGCGTCGCTACACCGACGCGTGAAGTACCCGAGCGCCGACGAGATTCAAGGACTGAAACGTGATCGAGACGTTCGACGAGACGGGTCGCGCCCCGCGTCCTGAGCGGTTGGCCGCGGCGCTGGATCGCCTGGCTTGCGAGCTGGGCGCCGGCGACCGCGACCTCACCGTGGCGTTCCTCGACGACGAGGCCATGGCCGAACGGAACCGGAGCCAGCGAGGGACCGACGGACCGACCGACGTGCTGTCCTATCCCTCCTGGGAACCGGACGACGGCGACGCCGTGCCGCGCGTCCAGCACTTGGGCGACGTGCTGATCGGCGTGGACGTCGCCTCCCGACAGGCGCCCGAGCACGGACACGATCTGGAGCGGGAACTGTGCGTGCTGGCCGCCCACGGCCTGATGCACCTGTTGGGGTTCGATCACCCGGACGCCGCCGCCTGGCGACCGTTCCTGGCGGCGCAGCGCCGCATCGTGGCCCTCTACGACGAGGCGTCGTGACGCGCCCCCGGATCGGCGTGCGGCACGCCGTGCGGGGGGTTGCGACCGCGCTGCGCCAGCAGGGCAACCTGCGCATCGAGCTCGCCGTGGCGGTCGCGGCCGTGGCCACGACCCTCTGGCTGCAGGCGCCGCTTGCCCCGATCGTGCTGGTCTGCGGCCTGGTCCTCTGCTGCGAGCTGCTCAACACGGCGATCGAGGCGGTGGTCGACCTGGTGTCGCCCGAAGCGCACCCGCTCGCCGCCCAGGCGAAGGACGTCGCCGCCGGCGCCGTGCTGGTCGCGACCGCCATCGCGGTCGTCACCGGCCTCGCACATCTCGGACCGCCCCTGTTGGAACGCCTGACGAGAGGAACGCCGTGACCGACCTACCGCACGACCCGCCGCACGACCCGCCGCACGACGACCCACCCCGCGACCTGCTCCAGGCCGCGTGGGGCGTCCACGCTCACGCGTACGTGCCGTACTCCTCCTTTCCCGTGGGCGCCGCCCTTCGCACCCCGGACGGACGCATCTTCGCGGGTGCGAACGTCGAGAACGCCTCGTACGGACTGGGGCGCTGCGCCGAACAGTCGGCGGTCCAGGCGATGGCCAGCGCCGGCGGTCGCACCTTGACGCACCTGGTCGTCGTCAGCGACGCCGACCTGCCGGCCAGCCCCTGCGGCGCCTGCCGGCAGGTGCTCTACGAGTTCGGTCCCGACGCCGAGGTGTGGTTGGCGAACGGCGACGGAGCGATCCGGCGGACCACGGTGCGGACGTTGCTGCCCGACGCCTTCACGCTGCGGCCCTGACCCGAACCGGATACGCGCGTGGCAGCGTCGCGTCCGTTCAGCGTCCTCACGGCGGGGCACGGTAGGCTGCGCCGCGATGATGCACGCACTCGATCACGCCCGCCCCGACGCTCGCGACGCCGCCCGTCGGCCTCCGCCGCACGCCACCGGTTCCCGCCTGCGAAGCGCGGGTGCTGCGCTCCTGATCGCGCTGCTCGCTTCGTTCGCCGTAGCGCAGTCCGCTCCGACGCGGATCGTGATCGTGCCGTTCCAAGGACCTAGCGAGCTCGCGCCGTGGGAGATCGGGCTCCCCGCCGGCTTGCAACGATCTCTCAACGCGCTTCCCGGCGTCTTCGTTCCGCCGCTCGGCGATCCCGCCGTGCTCGCCGAACGTGCGGTGGAAGCCGACCTCGATCCGGTTGCCACGGTGCACGACGCGTTCGGTGCCACCGCCGTGCTGGCGGGATCGGTAGCGCGGGCGCCCGAAGGCCTGGACGTCACCGTGCAGCGGCTGGACGCGACCGGCGTGCAGGACGGCGTGACCCTGACGGTGCCCAACGATCCGGCGCAGGCGTTGGCCCAGGTGCTCGATGCCACGATCGAGCTGCTGGGCCTCGACCTGTCCGACGCCGAGCGGGAGGCGGCCACCGCCGTCGCCGCGTCCGCACCGGAGGTCGCGTCGTTGCGGGCGGTCGGGTTGGCG
>JBBDSD010000231.1:0-6546 GCA_040905065.1 Trueperaceae bacterium
GTGCCGTCGCCGTGCGCGTCGCCCGCGGGGTCGACGCGCGTCAGCGCGATCAGGGTCAGCAGTTCCGCGATCACGTGGCGCGGCGTCCTTGGCGTACCCGCCACGCCAGGTCGGCGATCACGGTCGCCAAGCGACCGGGATCGTGCTGAGCGTGCGGACCGGACCCGACCAACGGAGCGGAGCGGAGGGCGACCCCGGCACGCGCGAACGCGGCACTGCTCACCTCCACCTCTTCGGCCCCTTCGGCTTCGTAGGCGCGGCGACGTTCGGAGTCCACCTCGCCCTCGTTGACCAGCACCAGGTCGGGCCAACGCCCGATGTGGTCCCGGATCGCCTGCACGTGATCGAACGCGTCCATGCCGTCGCTCTCGCCCGCCTCGGTCATGATGTTGCACACGAACACGACCGGAGCGTCGCTGGCGATCAACGCTGCACGAACGTCGGGCACGAGCAGTGGAGCGACGACCGACGTGAACAGGCTGCCGGGACCCAACACGATCAGGTCCGCATCGTGCACCGCCGCCAGCACCTCCGGAAACGCCTCCGGATCGGGCGGATCGATCTCCAGCCTACGGATGGCGCCCGGCGCCTCGCGCAAACGGCTCTCGCCGACGATGCGCTCCGCGTCCTCCTTGCGAGCGGCCAGGGTCACCGGAGCGGACGTCACCGGCCAGACGGCCCCGGACAGGTGCAGCATCCGGTTCAGGACGCGCGTCGCCTGCCCCAGGTCGCCCTCCACTTCGCTCAACGTGGTGATCAGCAGGTTTCCGAAGGTGTGCCCCTGCAGCTCCGCCCCACGCACGAAGCGGTACTCCATCAGGCGACCGACCTCGACCTCGTGATCGGAGAGCGCGGCGAGACAGTCGGACAGGTCGCCGGGGGCGGGCATCCCGAACGCCGTCCGCAGGCGACCGGACGACCCTCCGTCGTCCGCGACCGTGACGACGGCGGTCAGGTTGCTGGTGCCGACCCGCAGTCCGCGCATGAGGTTGGCGAGGCCGGTGCCTCCACCGAACGCCACGATCCGTGGTCCGCGCGAGAGACGCAGCCGCCGGTGGAGGACCATGGCCGCGTCGTTCGGGCGGGACAGCCAGTTCGAGAGCAGCGACCGGTTCAGGCGACCGATCGCGCTCACCGCCACCGAGGCGCCCAGCACGGTCACGACCAAGGCCACCACGCCACCGACGGCCCGCCACGCGTCGCTGACCAGGACCTCCTCGATCGGTGCGGCCACTTCGGCGCGGAGGTCCGCCGCCAGCCACAGCACGCCCAGCACCAGGCCCGTCCCGGTCGCCAGCGCACCGACCACGGCCACGGCGACGTGCCGCTTGACGCCCATGCCGGGCGCGAGCCAGAGACGGAGCCGGCCCAACCAACCGGACGGGCCGGCCAAGGAGGTGTCCGGATCGGTCCAGCGATCGGCACGCGGCCCGTCCGGCGTCACGGCGTTCCTCCCGCGTCGGTGCGTTCCTCCGCGTGTTCCGCCAGGGCGTCGTCCAGATCGCGGTGGTGGGCCGTCACGGTCGCCACGTCGGCCAGGTCGTGCCGGAGGCGTTCGATCACCGCCACCGAGCGGTGCTGACCGCCGGTGCAACCGATCGCCACGGCGTACCCGCCACGACCGGTCGTGCGGGCGGCGACGGCCAGGTCCCGAATCATCTCGCGCAGCCGCGCGTAGGCGTCCACTCCGCCGTCGGAGAACACGTGCGCCTGGACGTCGGGGTCGGTTCCGGGCTTCGGGCGGAGGTGAGGATCGTAGTACGGGTTGCGCATGCCCCGCACGTCCAGAACTGCGTCCACGTCGGTCGGCAGGCCACGCTTGTAGCCGAACGAGGACAGGTGCAGTCGGAACGCGTCGTCGCCAGCCAGCCGCTGCATCCGCGCCTGCAGCTCCTTCGCCGCCAAGCGCGTGGTGTCCACCACTACGTCGGCGCTGGACCGGAGCGGAGCCAACGCCTCGCGCTCAGCGTCCAAGTCGTTCGACAGCGACCCCCGCCCGAACGGATGGGTGCGCCTAGTGAAGCTGAAGCGACGGACCAACGTCTCGTCGCGCGCGTCGAGGTAGACCACGCGCGGACCGGCGCCTGCGTCGCTCAGAGCGCGCAACGCTTCGGGCGCCTCGTCCAGGAAGGCGTGGCTCCGCACGTCGATCGCGATGGCGAGCCGGTCGCGACCCGACGCCCGCACGCGTTCCGCCAACTGTGCCCAGAGTGCGGGCGGCACGTTGTCGACCGCGAAGAAGCCGGCGTCTTCCAGTGCGTGCAGGGCGGTGGTGATGCCGGCGCCGCTCATGCCGGTCACGACGACGACCGTCATGCGCCCTCCGCGCTGAGCGGGTCGTCCTCGTCGAGACGACATGCGGCGACCACGTCGTCGTGCTGGACCACCACAGCGTTCTCCAACGACGCCAGGAGCCGTCCCGGGCAGAGCAAGGTCGGGCCCTCGTGGTGTTCGACCACCACGAACGGGGTCGAGGTCCCGTTCGCTTCGCGAAAGCGGCCGCTCGCGACCTCCCTCGGCGCCAACGCGTCCTCGGCGGGGGCCTGCAGCAGCTGCCAGCGTCGTCCGTCGTACCGCAGCAGGCCGCTCACCTCCGCCACCTCGACCCGGAAGGTGGGCACGCCCGCGACCGGTTGCGTCCACGCGTCGGGCGTGACGAACCCCACGTCGCGCACCACGCACCCGCGCGTGGGCGCGCCGGGCGTACGCTCCACCACCGCCGCGTCCTGGTGCCCTGCGTCGCGCAGGATCCAGGCGAAGGCGATCGCGATCGCTTCGTCGCGGAAGCACCCCACGCGCACGCGCGTCCACTGGGCCCCGCGAAACATGGCGAACTCGGTGTAGGCGTCGTACCCGTTGCGCTGCAGATCTTCGGCGACCGACGTCGCGAGGCGCAGGTCGCGCACGGCCACCGTCTGCACCGAGTAGCCCTCCGCCCAAGCGGCGCTCGCCACCCAGGCAAGCAGCAGCACGGCCACCCAGCTGGTGGCACGAAGCGGCACACCGATCCGACACGCGTGTGGCGATCTCACGCAGCACCCCTCGCGTCTCGCTCCGCGCGAGCGTGCCGACCGAAGGCGGACAGGATTCGCAGGCCGGCGCGCTGACTCTTCTCGGGGTGGAACTGCACCGCGTGCACCGCGCCGCGCTGCACGGCCGACAGGAAGTCGACGTCGCCGTACCGCGTCCTGCCACCGATCAGGCCGGGCTCGTCGAATTCGACCCAGAACGAGTTGGCGAAGTAGGCGTGAAAGCCGTCCGGTACGGCCTCCAGCAGGTCGGGACGACCCACCTTGCGTACGCGGTTCCAACCCATCTGCGGCACGCTGGGCCCGGCCGCCGGAAAGCGCCGCACGCGGCCGGCCAACAGCCCCAGGCCGGGCACGTCCGGCGCTTCGTCCGAACCCTCCATCAGCAGTTGCAGGCCGACGCAGATGCCCAAAAACGGCCGGCCCGCGGCCAGATGGTCGCGCAGGACCGACTCGAAACCACTGGCGTGGAACGACCGCATCGCCTGCCCGAAGTGGCCCTGTCCGGGCAGGACCATCGCATCGGCCCCGGCCGCCTCGGCGGGAGCGTCGACGGTGTCGGCCGGCAGGCCGGCGGCCGCCAGCGCCTTCGCGACGCTGTGCAGGTTGCCGGCCCCGTAGTCGATCAGGACCGTTCGCACCCTAGAGGACCCCTTTGGTGCTGGGGAGCCCATCGCCGGTTCGGGCCACGGCGTCGCGTAGCGCCCTCGCGAACGCCTTGGTCACCGCTTCGCAGACGTGGTGCGTCTCGAGGCCCGCCAGGACGCGTACGTGCACCGTGGCGCCGGCGTGGTTCGCGAAACCGCGCAGCAGTTCGCGCAGGTGGTGCGCGTGGAAGCCGTGCGCGTCGCCCTCGAAGCCGCTCGGGTCGAACGCCAGGTGCGGTCGGCCGCTCAGGTCGACCACCACGTGCGCCAGCGTCTCGTCCATCGGCACGAAGGCGTGACCGTACCGCTCGATGCCCGCGGCGTCTCCGAGCGCACGCGTGAACGCCTGACCGAACACGATGCCGACGTCCTCGGCCAGATGGTGCACGTCGATCGTGTCCGCGTCGCCGTGGGCAATGATCTCGAGCCCGAAGCGGCCGTGCCGTTGCACCTGGGCGAGCATGTGCCCGAGGAAGCCGTGCTGCACCTGCAGCTCGGCGTCGCCGCCGTCCAGGTCGATCCGGACGCGCACGTCCGTCTCGTGCGTGACGCGATGCGTTTCGCCGATCCTAGCCATGGGGGGTCGCTCCTTCCGCGTCGCCCACGACCGCGGTCACCGCCGCGAGGAAGGCGTCGTTCTCCTGCTCGGTCCCGATGGTGACGCGCAGGCGGCCGGGCAGGCCGGGCAGGTGGTCCTGTCGCCGGACCAGCACGCCGCGCGCGAGCAACGCGCGATGCACGGCGGCGGGGTCGGCCACGCGAAACAGCAGGAAGTTCGTGACCGAGGGGTGGACCTGCACGCCGGGCAGCGTCGTGAGCGTCGCGGCGACGCGACCTCGTTCGCTGCGAGCCGTGTCGATGCGGCGCTGCCGGGCCTGCACCGCGTCGGGGTCGGCCAGCACGGTGGTGGCGACGGTGGCCTGCAGCACGGACACGTCGAACGGCAACAGCACCTTGCCCAGGTTGCGCGCCGTGTCCGGATCGGTGAGCGCGTAGCCGAGCCGTACCCCGCCCAAGCCGTCCACCTTGCTGAACGTCCGTAGAGCCAGCCGGTCGGGGCGGCCGCGCACCAGGTCCAACCGGTGCCGACCGGCGTACGGCCAGTACGCCTCGTCCAGCACCACCAGGAACCCCCCGCGCTCGGCCGCGTGCAGCACGGCGCTCAGCGCGTCGTCGTCCAGACGCTGCCCGGTCGGAGCCGCCGGATCGGCCAGGAACAACACGCCGGGGCCGTCCTGCAGGGCAGCCTCGAGAGCCGGAACGTCCAGCGCGAAGTCGTCACCGCGTAGCGGCACCTGGTGCAGGCGAGCCCCGAGCAGCTGCGCCTGCTGGGCGTACACCGCGAAGGTGGGCGCGACCGTCACCACCGTGCGACCGATGCCGGCGGCGATCACCGCGGCCTGAATCAGCACGTTCGAACCGGGCGCGACCACCACGCCCTCCTCGTTCCAGTCGTCGCGGTGGGCGATGGCGCTCGCGACCGAGCCGGCACGCAGCTCCGGGTAGCGGTTCCACGTCGCATCGAGCAACCGTTCGGTCACGCGACGCTTGAGGGCGGGGGCGAGATCGTCGGGCGCTTCGTTCTGATCCAGCTTGACGCGATGCGCGTGCGCCGTGAACGAGTAGGCGGGCGCGTCGCGCACCGCGTCGCGGAGGGTCATGCCGTCCATGCTAGCAACGGATCACGGCGCGCCGCCCTCGACCCGGTCGCGCGCGCGTTCGCGAGCGTCGGCGATCGACGGGGCCAGGCCCGCGTCCAGGTCCGTCGCCTGCTCCCACGACGACAACGCGTCGGCGTAGCGGGACAACCCGTAGTAGGTGAGACCCAGGTTCAGGTGCGCCCGTGCGTTCTCCGGCGCCGCGGCAACGGCGTCGCGCAACGTCGGAAGGGCCCGATCGTAGCGGCCCAGCTGCAACCAGGCGAACCCGATGTTGTTCAGGATCGTGCCGTTGCCCGGATACGCCTCCGCGGCACGGTCGTACACCTCGATCGCATCGCGTGGCTCGCCGTTGCGCTGCAGGGCGTTGCCCAGGTAGAACGCGACCAACGCCCTGTCGGGCGCTGCTTCGGCGGCTTGCCGGAAGGCGGCGACGGCGCTCCCGAAACGGCCCTGCTCCAGATCGGTCAGGCCCCGGTCGAACGCCGCCTGCGCCTCTTGCGGGAGCGGTTCGACGGCGTCGCCGCCTATCCGTTCGCGTTCCTGCAGTCGGTTCAGGCCGCGGCTGGCGAGTCCGTGATCGGGCACCAGCTCGAGCGCTCGCTCCAGCGCGGTGCGCGCCTCGCCACTACGTCCTGCACCCGCCAACGCCACCCCGTACGAAGCCCAGACGTCGGCGTCGTCCGGTCGCTCCTCGGCGAGCGGTTCCAACTCCTCTGCCGCGGCGCGGGGCAGACCGGCCTCGAGCAGCGCCTGACCCAGGTTGTAGCGGGCGGTGACGTCGTCGTCGGCGGCGGACGTCAGCAGGGCACGACCGTCCTCCGTCCGGCCTTGCAGCAGCAGGGCCAACGCCATCTCGTTGATCCATCGCAGGTCGCTCGACCCCCGCTCCTCGAGCGGACGCAGGCGCGCCTCCGCCTCGGCGGGACGACCGAGCCGGCGATGCAGGCGAGCCTCGGCGGTGGCCAGGCCCACGTCGTTCGGAAACGCCTCGCCCCCTTCGCGCAGCAGATCCAGAGCGGCCTCGCTACGGTCGAGGGGCAGCTCGCTGGCCAGGGCGAAGACGGAGGGCGTCCGTGCCAGCGGACGCTGAACGGCGTCGCGGAGGTAGGCGGCCGCGCCGCTGGGATCGTCGGCCGCGATCGCACGACGCACGATCTCGCGGTGCAGGGCGACGGCGTCCGGCATGCGGTCGACCGCAGCCCGGAGGCT
>JBBDSD010000232.1:0-1107 GCA_040905065.1 Trueperaceae bacterium
CCCCGCCGGTGCGGCGAGGTCGACGGTGCCGACACGAGCCGCGAGGTCGCGCTCCCGGTGGTACGGCCGGGTGCGCAGCTGCGCCGGCGGCAACGTCCCGTGGATGAGCAGCGCGTCGCCCGGCACCATCTGACGCATCACGTCCGCCGGCGCCAGCGGCATCGCCTGTGACGACTCCGACAGCGAGCCGCCCGGTCCACGCAGGTCGTTGCTCGTCGCCCGCATCGGCAGGTACGCGTCACCGACGAGGCGAGCCGCCAGCTCCAGTCCGGACAGGTCCGAGGCCGAGGTGTAGAAGACCTTGGTCAGGTGGTTGGTGAGGATCGTGTCGGCCGCGCGCTGGTAGGCGACGTCGAGCTGCGCCTTCGACTGCCAGATGGTCACCAGCAGGATCCCGATCCCGGCGACCGTCGACGCGTACTCCGGCAGCGACCGCAGCGGCGTGTTGCCCGCCTCGTCGATCACGACCAGCAGCGGGGGGTCGAGCGGCTTACCCGTCCGGTTGGCGTGGGAAAAGGCCTGGCGGATCAGGTCACCGAGCAGGCCACCGAACACCGATTGCAACCGCTTCTGGTCGTCGATCGGCGCGCAGATGTACAGGGTGTTCGGACCCGAGCACAGCCAGCCGAGATCGACGTCGCAGTCATCGGCTGACGCGGCGACGCCGGGATCGGCCCACGGCCACACGACGCTCTGCGCGGTGGCGTACACCGACGAGCGGGTGCGTTCGTCCATCTGCCAGATGGCGAGCAGCGCCTTGCCCGCCTCCTCGGCGCCAGCGACGACTGCAGGGTCATCCGACGCGATCAGCGCCTGGAGCAGCGGCTCCAGATCACCCCGGCCGAGCTCGCCCGGCTTGTCCTGGGTCAGCACCCAGTCGACGACGTGGCGCATCGAGCGCCCAGGCGTGTTCGCCGCCGTGAACAACAACGCGAACAGGAGGATTTCGCACTGCGAGGTCCAGAACGCGTCGTCCTCGAGGTCACCGGGCGCGGTGTCGGCCAGGATGCGCGCGGCGCGCTGCGCGCCCTGCACCGTCGTAGCGTCCCGCAGTGGCGACCACGACGCCGCCGGCTGGCCGGTGCACGACGTGGGATCGAAGACCCG
>JBBDSD010000233.1:0-6519 GCA_040905065.1 Trueperaceae bacterium
GCTGCACGGTGCCGACCTGGCCGGCGTCGCGCCGCAGCACCGCGGCGTCGGCATGGTGTTCCAGGACTTCGCGTTGTTCCCCCACCTGACCGTGTTCGACAACGTCGCGTTCGGCCTGGTCGAGCGGCGCTGGCCGCAGCATGAGCGTCGCGCGCGCGTGGCCGAGCTGCTGGACACGGTCGGCCTGACCGGAACGGAGCGCCGGCGACCGCACGAACTCTCCGGTGGGCAGCAGCAGCGCGTGGCGTTGGCGCGCGCCTTGGCGCCGCGCCCGGGACTTCTGCTGCTGGACGAGCCGCTGTCGAACCTGGACCGGACCTTGCGCGACGACCTGACCCAGGAGCTGGCGCAGCTGCTGTCGCAGCTGGACGTGCGCGCGATCCACGTCACCCACGATCAGGACGAAGCGTTCCGCCTGGCCGACCGAGTGGCGCTGATGCGAGAGGGAACGATCGTGCAGGAGGGCACCCCCGACGAGATCGCCGAACTCCCCCGCGACGCCTGGACCGTCCGGTTCCTGGGGCTCCGCGAGCTGGTGCCGCCGCCCGCCGCCCGCACCTTGGGCTTCGACGGTCCCGTCCTGCTGCGCACCGAACGGTTCGTGCCGGACCCGGACGGGCGCCGCTTCGAGGTGCGGCGGTGCGTGCGCGTCGGCCCCGACCTGGAGCTGACCCTCTTCGCGCCGGACTGGAGCTTCGAACTGCGCTGGCGCGTCCGCCCGCGCGAGCTCGAGAGCTTGCCGAACCTCGGCGACGTGCTCGCGCTGCGCGTGCCGGACGACGCCTGGACGCGGTTGGGCGTGCCGGCGTGAGCGGTACGCCAGCGACCGGCCGGGCGTTGATCCTGGCCGGCGGCGACCTGCGCGTCGATCGGCGCTTGCGCGAGGCGGTCGCGGGCCACCGGCCGGTGATCGCAGCCGACGGCGGACTGCGCCACGCCCAAACGCTTGGCGTCCGGCCGGACCTGCTGGTGGGCGACCTGGACTCGGTGACCGACGCCGACCTGGCCCGCTGGCCCGACCTGCGCGTCGAGCGCCACCCGCCCGACAAGGACGCGCTGGACCTGGAGCTGGCGCTGGACGCCGCCGCGCGCGAAGGTGCCCGCGGCGCGGACGTGGTGGGCGCCTTCGGCGGGCGCTTGGATCAGACGCTGTCCGCCGTCGGCATCGCCGTGCGAACCCTCCGCGAAGGACTGCCCGTCGCCCTGCTGGACGCTCGGCATCAGGTTCATCCGCTGGTGGCCGACGCGCGCGCGCCCGACGCCGTGTTCGAGCCGGACCTGCCGGACGGCACGGTGTTCAGCCTGATGCCGGTCGACGGCCCGGCGCGGGTAGACGTGCGCGGCGCCGACTTCCCGTTGGACGACGGTGCGTTGCCGCCCGGGCGGGGGCTGGGCCTCTCGAACCGGGCGCGGGGCGGTCCCGTCGTGCGCGTGCGCGAGGGGGCGGTACTGTTCGTCGTCGAGTGGGACGAAGGCGCGCCCGACGCCGAGCGCCCGGTGGACGCCCTCTGGGGCGAGGACGCCGAGCGCATCCGGAGCGGCCTGCGGGCGACCTCCGCGGACCTCGCGGAGTTGGTCGAGGAGGTGGCGTACGACCGCGTCTTCGCACGGCCAGGCCTGGATCACCGCACGCGCGCGCTGCTGGCGATCGCGCAGCTGGTGCACGTCGGATCGCCGGACGAGATCCGCACCCACGTGCGCGCCCTGCTCCGCAACGGCGGCACGCTGGAGCAGGCACACGAAGCGATCGTGCACGCCGCCATGTTCGCCGGCTTCCCGCGGGCGCTGGCGGCGATGCGGGCGTGGGCGGCGGAGCGGGACCGCGACCCGAACCGCCGCGCGAACGGCGGGGATCTAGACCCGAGCGCCGGCTGACCGAGCACCAACGGACCGAGTTCGCCGGACCGAGCTCGCCGGACCCGTCAGTCGGCCGCGTCCAACAGCACGTCGCGGTCGCCGTCGTACGCCACGGTCACGGCGCGTTCAGCGACGAGGGTAGCGCCTTCGAAGGCGCGTAGATCGTAGTCGCCCGCCGCGACGCCGTCGAACGCGAACGTCCCGACCGACGTCACCGTCCGGGTCTCGGCCGCACCACCAGCCGCCACCAGGTCGACGGTGGTGACCTCGTAGCGCGCGTCCTCGGCGTAGCGGACGGCGTCGTCCGCGAGAATCATGCCGTAGCCGACCTGATCCGACACGCGGTCGCCACCGCCGTCGGCCGTCTGTTGCAGCACCGTGCGGGCCTCCTCGAGTCCCAGGTCGGGATGCAACGAGGTCAGCAGCGCCACCACGCCGGCCACGTGCGGCGCGGCCATGCTGGTGCCGGCGGAGGTGCCGTACCCCTCGCCGAGCCCAGCGCACGAGGCGGGGGTGCGAACGGTGCTGACCACGTCGTCGGGGTTGCAGGCGCCGGCGTCGCCGGCGCCGCCGGGCGCCACCACGTCCAGCTCCGGCCCGTAGGTGCTGTAGTCGGCGCGGAAACCGTCGGGCCCGACGGCCCCGACCGCGATCGTGGTCGCGTAGCGCGCGGGGAACAGCACGCCCTCCTCGTCGACGTTGCCCGAGGCGGCGACCGTCACGGTTCCGTTCGCCGCGATCTCTTCCAGCAGCGACTCCAGGACGGTCAGCGGGCTGGGGCCCCCGAGGCTCAGGTTGACCACGTCGGGAACCCGGTCCAGCTTGCCGGCGCCCGGCACGTCGTAGCCAGCGACGTACTGCATGGACCGCACCAGGGCGGCCAGTTGAATCTGGCACTGGTCGTCGGCGTCCAGCGCTCCGATGCGGAGCGGCAGCATGCGCGCGCCCGGTGCCACGCCGGCGCCGCCGCCATTGTTGTCGGTCGCGGCGCCCACCGTGCCCGCCACGTGCGTGCCGTGCCCTGCGCAGTGCGTCACGCCGGCGTCGGCGCTCGCAACGCCGTTGGCGAAGTCGTAGTCGCCGTCCGCCCACTGCGGCTCCAAGTCCTCGTGATCCATCTGGAAGCCGCCGTCGATCACCGCGATCGTGACGCCGTCATGCCCGATCGTCTCATTCCAGGCGGACGGCAGCCCGATCAGGTCGTAGTGCCACTGATCCGGGAACAACGGATCGTTCGGGGTGAAGGCGAACTCCAGCAGGTAGTTCGGGTCGGCGCTCTGCACGCGCGGATCGGCCCGCATCGCGGCGATCGCTTCCGGCATCGCCCGGTCGGTCGTCAGGCGCACCACCGGGTCGCCCGCGGCGAACGTCTCGCGCAGGTTCATGCCGTGGTCGAGCGCGACGTTCGACGCGAGCGCGGAGATCTCGGATCGCGACAGCGGGGCCGAGGCCAAGCGGAGCGCTCCGTCGCCGCGCCCCAGCAGCGCGACCTCGATCGGGTCCAGCCGCACCAGCAGATCGCCGTCCAGGTAGTCCTCGTTCGGTCGCAACGCCGCCAGGTCGAACGCCTCCGTCGCGAGCGGCGCCACGCCGGTGGTCGACGGGTAGTCGACCCGGCCGGTCAGGCGCGGGAAGCGCATGGCGACCCGGACGGTCGATTGGACGCCGTCCCCCCGCAGCGTGACGGTCGCGGCGTAGTCGTCGGGCGTCAGTCCGGTCCGGTCGACGTTCAACGTCAACGATTCCGTTCCCGTGCCGGACCTGCGGGGCAGGGTGAGCCACGACTCGCTCGAGGTCGCGGTCCAGGTGCCGTCCGCATCCACCGTCACCGCCTGCGTGCGGGTCCCTGGAAAGCGGATCGTGTCGCGATCGGGAACGACGAAACCGGCGGTCGGTTCCGGCAAATCCGACGTTCCCCCGCATGCGGTCAGGACGAGCAGGACGATCGCCATCCCCAACAACGGGCGTGCGATCCGAAGCGCGCGTAAACGGTCGTGCATCGGCGGTACCTCCGGTTCCATCCGTCGGTCGGCGGCGCGCCCGAACGAGGTGCCCAGCCAGCGTCGCGACCGACGTCGACACCGTGAAGGATACGTGATGACCGACCGGAAGACCGAGAATCTTCCCACGGTGCGGCGCGTGCTACGTTTCGATCCAGATGACGCCCTCACGGAACGACACGAACCGGTTGAGGTCGCGCATGCGCTTCTCGTCGCTCGCGACGGCGATGCTGCTCCTCCTCGTGACGATCGCCTGCGACACGGTGTCCAGCGGCGATCCCGTGCCGGTCGCTCCCACGGTCACGATCGACGCGCCCACGGATGGCGCGTCCGTGGGCAGCCCCGACCTGATCGTCGAAGGCACCGCCACGCATCCGATCGGCGTCGCGTCGGTCGAGGCGAACTTGGGCACCAGCAACGTCGCGTGCGCTCGTTCCGGCGCATCGTTCGCCTGCGACGTGTCGCCGCTGGCAGAGGGTGCCAATCGCATCACCGTCACCGCGACGGGCTTGGACGGGGGGTCTGGGTCCGCCACCGTCGACGTGAACTACGTTCCGAGCGAGTTTTCGATGCAGCTCGTCTACTTCGACGACCCGTTCGACGCCACGCACCGCGCAGCGTTCGACGAGGCCGTCGCCTTCTGGGAGACGATCGTCATCGGCGACCTGCAAGGAGCCACCGTCGACTTCGCGGAGAACGATGCGTGCCGTCAGGGCGAACCTGCCTTCTCCGGTACCATCGACGACCTGCTCATCTTCGTCACCGGTTTCGACGACCCCGATTCCTCCACCCTCGGCGTCGCCGGCCCGTGTCGCACGCGCTCCTCAGGGCCCGACGAAGGCACCAACTTCGTGGGTTTCATGGAGTTCAACGCCGCGTTCCTCGACGACCTTGCCACCAACGGCCAACTGGTCGAGACCATCGTCCACGAGATCGGACACGTCTTCGGCTTCGGCACCAACTGGGACATGCTCACCTCGCCGTTCGACGTGTTCGAGTACGAGACCGACCCGCCTGGCCGCGACTGCCGCGAAGAAACCGTCACCTTCACCTCCCCGCCCATCTTCACCGGCGCCGAAGCGGTCGCCGCCTACGCGCGCCTCGCGTTCTCCGGCTCCGTCCCCGTGGAAGACGAACACGGGCCCGGCACCCGCTGCGGCCACTGGGACGAAGCCACCTTCGGACACGAACTGATGACCGGCTTCCTCGACGTCGGCGTCCACAACCCCCTGAGCGAACTGTCCGCCGCCTCCCTCGCCGACATCGGCCTCACCGTCGACCTGAACGCCGCGGAACCGTACGACGTGCCGTTCACGCTCGGCACGCAAGAGCACGAGCACGAACACGAGGGCCACTTCCACATCGCCGCCCACGAAATCCTCCTCGCCCCCATCGGCACCCTCGATCCCGCGACGGGGCTTCTCTCCGAAGCGAACTTCCTCGCCCCGGTGCATCGCGGCGAGCTCACGCGCGGCGAAGAGCGCGAACACGATCTCGACCACGACCACGACTGACGGGAGCGGCTCCCGCCCCGAATACCACACCGTCCGCGGGGCGGGAGGTCGCTCCCATCCCGCGCGCGACCGGACCGACCTCTATCGCGGCTCGAGGATGACGTGGCGTTCGACGTCGCCGTCGTACACCACGTTCACCACCTCGGCGTGGTGGAACTCGCCTCCTTCGCCGAGCACGCCGTCGCCGTCCACGTCCGTTCCGGCCTCCAGCGTGAAGCTTCCCATCGGTACCGACTCGATGCGGTAGGTGCCGTCGGTCCGGGCCGTCGTCGTCGCGACCACGTCCGTCCCGTCCTTGATCCTCACGATCACGTCGGCCGCGTCCGCCTGCAGAGCGTCCTGCGCCGCGACGACCGCTGCGTTCGCGTCGATGAGGCCGTACCCGTACCAGGTGTCGCGTCCCGTGATGCCGAGGTCGGTCGCGGTGGACGTCAGGAGCGTTCGCACGTCGGCCGGGCGTAGATCGCGGTTCACGCTGTGCATCAAGCCGACGAGCCCGGCAACGTGCGGAGCGGCCATGCTCGTGCCCTGAAAGTACGCGTATCCACCGGGGACGGTGCTCAGGACGCCGGCGTCTAGCGTTCCGTGTCGATTCTGATCGCCGCCGGGCGCGACCACCGTCACTTCGTTCCCGAAGTTGCTGTACGAGGCGCGGTCCAGGTTGTGATCGACCGCTCCGACGGCGATCGTCGACGCGTGCGCCGCCGGGAATGCCACGGGTCCGTCGTCGTTGCCCGTGGCGGCCACGACCGAGATGCCGCTCTCGACCACGAGACTCACGGCCTCTTCGACGAAGAACGAACTCGCCGCCGAACCGAGGCTCAGGTTGACGACCGCCGGCCGCGTCGAGGGTGGGGGCAGCGTCGCGTGCGCGCCGGCCACGTAGTGGAGGGCGTCGATCAGCGCCGCTCCGCTCAGCAGGCAGTTCGTCGCGTCGTTCGGGTCGATCGTGCCGACCTTCGCGGGCAGGACCCGGACGCCCGACGCGACGCCGGCGACGCCCAGGCCGTTGTCGGTCGCGGCGGCGACGGTGCCGGCCACGTGCGTTCCGTGCGGACCGCACGGTCCGGCCGCGGCGTCGGGATCGCCGTCGTGGTCGCCGAAGTCGTGACCGTCCGTCCAGATGCCGTCCAGGTCCTCGTGCGTGA
>JBBDSD010000234.1:0-1105 GCA_040905065.1 Trueperaceae bacterium
CGCAGAGTTGCTCGACGCGTACCTGCCGCTGATCGACCACGCCATGGCGGACCAGGTCAGCCGGCTGCGCCACCAGACGCTGGCGACCTACGACCTGCTGCACCACTTCGACCGCCACTACACCCGCCTGCGATCGCGGAACCAGGTGGTGCTGTTCAGCGACCTGACGCACAAGCTGGCGCGCGAGCTGCCGTTGCTCGGCGACGACCTGTTGATGGAGATCTACTACCGCCTGGACGCGCAGGTGACGCACCTGCTGCTGGACGAGTTCCAGGACACCAGCCTGGACCAGTGGCGGGTGCTGGCGCCATTCGCGGAGGAGATTCGCGACCACGGGCCGGACCCGAACGCCTCGGGCCGGAGCTTCTTCTGCGTCGGTGATGTCAAGCAGGCGATCTACGGCTGGCGCGGCGGGTGCGCGGAACTGTTCGACGAGGTGGAGGCGGCCTTCCCGGGGGCCAGCATGCCCTTGAGCGTGAGTTGGCGGTCGTCGCCGGTGGTGCTGGACGCGGTGAACCAGGTGTTCGGCAACCTGGACCGGTGCGCGGCGCTGGATGCAGACGCCGCGGCGGCGGCGCGTTGGCAGGCGGGCTTCGACACGCACACGTCGGCGAAGAAGAACCGCACGCTGCCGGGGCACGTACGGCTGGTCACCTCGCGGCCGGAGCTTGCCGACCCGGCCGATCCCTCGGGCGTAGCGGTGACGGACGATGCGAGCAATGGGGACGACGCCGATCCGGTTGACGTGATCACCGACGCGCCGCACGAGACGTTTGTGGCCGAGCAGGTGCGGGCGATTCACGAGCAGGACCGCGCCCGGAGCATTGCCGTGCTGGTGAGCACGAACAAGGCGGTGCACGGCCTGATCTACGCGCTGCGCAAGCTGGGGCTGACGGTCAGCGGCGAAGGCGGCAACCCGCTCACCGACTGCCCGGCGGTGAACGCGGTGCTGTCGGCGCTGACGCTGGCGGACCACCCGGGCCACACGGCCGCGGCGTTCCACGTGGCCAACTCGCCCATGGGCGCGGTGGTGGGCCTGAACAGCACGGCCCCCGCGGCGCGGGAGGCGGTGGCGCTGCGCATTCGCCGATCGCTGTTGAGCGAC